>JBGSKP010000515.1:0-10693 GCA_041741175.1 Thiocapsa sp.
GATCCGCTGCCAAAGACGCAGCGGCCACCGACCAGACGCCCGAGCAATCGCCCATTCAGGCGCCCGGCCAGGCGCCTGACGAGGGTGCGCTGGGTCGCCCTGCGGGCGAGCACTGATCCGCGCAGTTGACCTGGGAGGTCACGATGTCGACACGGCGTTATTTCGGAACGGACGGAATCCGCGGACGCGTCGGGGAGGGCATGATCACCCCCGATTTTGTCCTGAAGCTGGGCTGGGCAGCAGGGCGCGTGTTCGGCCAGGGCAATGGCGGTAAGGTTCTCATCGGAAAGGACACCCGGATCTCCGGCTATATGTTCGAGTCCGCCCTGGAGGCGGGGCTGGTTGCCGCGGGCGTGAACATCCGGCTTCTGGGCCCCATGACGACTCCCGGCGTGGCCTATTTGACCCGGACCTTTCGCGCCTCGGCGGGGATCGTCATCACCGCGTCCCATAACCCTTACCAGGATAACGGTATTAAATTCTTCTCGCCGGACGGCGATAAGCTGCCCGATGCCGTGGAGGAAGCAATCGAAGCCGAGCTCGATCGGCCCTTGCGCACGGTGGATTCCGCGTCGCTCGGAAAGGTGAAGCGGATCGAGGACGCCAACGGGCGCTACATCGAATTCTGTAAGAGTACGGTCCCGGCGAGCATGAATTTTCGCGGCATGAAGATCGTGGTCGATTGCGCGAACGGGGCGACCTACAACACCGCACCCTATGTTTTTGAGGAACTGGGCGCCGAGGTGGTGCGCCTGGGCGCCGAGCCGGACGGTTTTAACATCAACCGTGGAGTCGGCTCGACTGAGCCGCAGGCACTTTGCCAGGCGGTGGTGGACGTCGGCGCCGAGCTGGGGATCGCCTTCGACGGCGATGGCGACCGGGTCCTGATGGTCGATGCCAAGGGGCAGTTGGTAGACGGCGACCAACTGCTGTATGTCGTCGCAAAAGACCGTTTGGCCGCCGGGGAGATGCGTGGCGAGGTGGTCGGAACCCTGATGAGCAACCTGGGTTTCGAGCATGCCCTGCGCCGTCTGGATATCGGTTTTGCCCGGACCAAGGTCGGCGACCGCTTCATCATGGAGCAACTGAAGCGCTGTGACGGCATCCTCGGAGGGGAGCCTTCCGGTCATATCATCTGCCGCGACCGCACCAGCACCGGCGACGGAATCGTCGCCGCACTGCAGGTTCTGGCCGGCCTGAAACGTCTGGATGTCACATTGGACCAGGTCTGCGCCGAGATCGAATCCTATCCCCAGGTTTTGATCAACGTGAAATTGGACGCAAAGCGCGATATCGTCGGCCTGCCGGCGGTCCAGGCGGCCCTGGCAAGCGCGGAGCAGACCCTTGGCGGGCGTGGGCGCGTCCTTCTGCGCCGATCCGGTACCGAACCCTTAGTGCGTGTTATGGTCGAGGGCGCCGACGAAGTCGAAGTCCGTCGCCTGGCGCAGTGGCTCGCCGAGGTCGTTCGCGAGCAGATCGGCCCCCTACGGTCCGAGCCGTCATCCTGATATCGTTTCGATTCCTGCCCCCGTTTCTCATCAGGAGCCAGTGATGGCGGCATCCCACTCGATCCATGGCATGTGGTCGACTCGGCTGGCCTTTATTCTGGCCGCAACCGGGTCGGCCGTGGGCCTGGGCAACATCTGGCGTTTCCCCTACACGGCCGGCGAGTACGGCGGGGGCGCCTTCGTGCTGGTCTATGTTCTCTGTGTCGCCATGATCGGCATCCCGATCATGATGGCCGAGATCATGCTCGGTCGACGTGGCCGGCGTAGCCCCATCAATACAATGCGGGATCTTGCCAGTGCCGAGGGCCGTTCTCCGGCGTGGCAGTTGTTGGGTTGGATGGGAATTCTCGCGGGTTTTCTGATCCTCTCGTTTTACAGCGTGATTGGCGGCTGGACGATGGGCTATGCCTTCCGGGCCGCAAGCGGGATGTTCACCGGAATCGATGCCGGCGGCGCCGATGCGATGTTCTCCGGATTGATCGGAGACGCCGAGCGCCTGCTCGCCTGGCATACCATTTTTATGGTTTTAGTGGTGCTGGTGGTCGCGCGAGGCGTGGCTGCCGGTCTTGAGAGGTCGGTGCAGATCCTGATGCCGGTGCTCTTTGTTCTCTTGCTGGTCATGGTTGTATACGGCGCGCAAGCGGGTAGTTTCGACGCGGCACTTGAGTATCTGTTCAAGCCGGACTTCGCCGAGTTCAAGGACAACGCCGGCGAGGCGATCCTCAGCGCTATGGGGCAGGCATTTTTCAGCCTGAGCCTTGGGATGGGGGCAATCATGATTTACGGCTCCTACCTGAAGCGAGAATCGTCGATCGCGCAGAACACGATGATCGTTGCCGGATTGGATACCCTGGTCTCGATTCTGGCAGGTTTGGCGATCTTCCCGATCGTGTTCGCGCACGGTCTCGCACCGGACAGCGGTCCCGGGCTCATTTTCCAGACCCTGCCGATCGCGTTCGGCGAGATGCCGGGCGGCGCTTTCTTCGGAGCCCTGTTTTTCGTGCTCTTGCTATTTGCCGCCTGGACCTCCGCCATTTCGCTGCTCGAGCCGCTGGTGGCCTGGCTGGTCGAGAACCTGAGCTTCAGTCGGGTCCGCGCCTCCGTTCTCGGTGGGTTGACCGTCTGGCTGCTCGGTATTGCCTGTCTGCTGTCATTGAATGCCTGGTCCGAGGTCAAGATCTTCGGCAAGGGTTTCTTTGATCTGTTCGATTTCCTGACGGCCAACATCCTGCTGCCCTTGGGCGGCATCCTGATCGCCATCTTTGCGGGTTGGGCGCTGTCGCGCGCATCCTCCATCGATGAGTTGGAGATCGGTGATGGCCTGGCTTACCGGCTCTGGCGCTTGCTGATCCGCTATGTTGCCCCCATTGCCGTCTCTCTGGTGTTGCTGAATGCCATCGGCGTTTTGAAGCCGTTCGGTATCGGGTAAATCGCGTGCGACAGGACCGACGCTGTGTCGTGAACTGGCTCGGTCTCATATGGATCAAGGCTCGTTGAGCAGACGCGATTGTTATCTTTCCATTTCCTGAAACCGCGTCAAGTGCATGGCCTTGGATGTCCGGAACCGGACAGGCCCGGCGAAACGTCGGTTTTCCACTCTGGACGCGGTTGAGCTGTGGCTATTGTTAGAAAAAGCGCCTTGGTGCCTTACTCGGCATCGCAGATGTTCGACCTCGTCTATGATGTCGGCTCTTATCCGAAATTCCTGCCCTGGTGCGACAAGGCCCGTGTCATCTCGGAGACGGATGAGAAGATCTGCGGTCAAATCGAGGTCGCCCGGCTGGGCATCCGGCAGACCTTTAGTACCTGCAACCGTTTCGAGCGGGATCGGCGAATGGATATTGATCTGCTCGACGGTCCTTTTCGCAAACTGGTCGGCGGTTGGCGTTTCGTGCCCTTGCGCGAGGATGCCTCCAAGGTCGAGCTGGAGCTGGAATTCGAGTTTTCCGGACACTTGATCGACAGGGCATTCGGGGCGGTGTTTCATCAGATCGCCAACACCCTGGTGGATGCTTTTTGTCGCCGCGCCGAAGAGGTCTATGGTGCCTGATTATCTAAAGGTCTCGGTTGCCTATGTCGGCCCGATCACTCAGTTTTTGACTGCGATCGAGGTACGCCCCGGTACGACCGTGCGGGAGGCGATCGCCCAAACGGGCGTGCTCGCGAAATGTCCGGAGATCGACCTTGCCGTCAATCAGGTCGGCATTTTCGGGAAACTAACCAAGTTGGATCAGGCCCTTGCCGACGGTGATCGCATCGAGATTTATCGGCCGCTGATCGCAGATCCAAAGGAGGCGCGAAAGCGCCGGGCGTCCGAGGGCACAACGAGGCGTCAGGGCGAGGTGCCGGGGACGGGGTCCAGCGCGGCGGCCTGAACCGCGATGCGGTCAGGAATGAAGGCGGTGTATTCGGACGATCTCGTGTTGCCCCGGTCTGCGACATGCGCCCGGATCCTGACCTCGGCTAGTCGCTCTCAGTCGTTCGGTTCCATGCCGATGGCTTCAAGAGTGCGCGTGATCAGCCCTTTGCGGTCCCGATAGTCCGGGACGGAGACAACCGTCTCCTGGGGCACACGTTCTTGAGCGCGGGCTGCGTTCGGGCGAATGTCGCCGTCGATGCGAGTGAGGTTGTCATCGGTGAAATACAGGGTGAGATAGCGGATCTCCATCGGGTTATGACCCCGCTGAATGGTGTAGGTATAGTCCCAGCGGTCCCGTTGGAAGAAATCAGTCAGCAAAGGCGTGCCGAGGAGAAACTGCACTTGGCGCCTGGTCATGCCAAGCTCCAACTGATCGACCATGTCTTCGGTGATGATATTGCCCTGCTGCACCGTCATCTTATAGACGAACGGGAGATCTTCCAGCATGGATCCCCGGTACTCTTCGGGTTTCTTGTCCTTGGAACAGCCGGTCGTGGCCGGCACGATCAGGCAACAGATCAGTGGACAACAGATCAGTGGAGTGGAGAGCAGCTTTCGCATGTCCTGGATACAACGCGGTTGCAATAGACCCAGGCATGATACAGCAGCGACCGGATTGGATCATCGGCGCTGCGGATCGTAAGATGAACCGAGCGGGCCCGCTTCCTGAGTCAGGTCCGCTTTGGACGGGGAGAGCAGAGTTGGAAATTGATCAGATCAAGCAAGCCGGACTGAAGGTGACGGCGCCCCGAGTCGCCATCCTGGCCATTCTGGAGCGCTGCCGCAAACGCCATCTCAGCGCGGAGGACGTCTACAAGGAGCTCCTCAGCAATGGCGAGGAGATCGGCCTGGCGACCGTATATCGCGTCCTGACCCAGTTTGAAGGCGCGGGCCTGGTGTGCCGGCGCCACTTCGAGACCGGGCAGTCGGTCTTCGAGCTCAACAGCGGCGACCATCACGACCACCTGGTCTGTGTGAAATGCGGCAAAGTGGTTGAATTCTGCGATCCCATGATCGAAGAGCGCCAATCCAAGATCGCCGAAGAGCACCATTTCCACATCGAGGATCACTCACTGGTGCTTTACGGGGTCTGCGCGGACTGCGAGAACACGAAGAGGCGTTGATCCCCGACACACCCGCTCCACCCCATCAGCCGGCCATTAGCTGGGCCACCACCTCGTTGACCTGCCTCAGCCGCTGTTGCGGCTCGGACATATCCCGATAGAACCGCAGCTTGTCGCTGCCGTCGAGCTTGAATTCTTTCGGCCGTTGTTGGATCAGCCGGATCAAATTGCCGGGGTCGATGCGCGGTGAGTCGTCAAATAAAATCCGTCCGCTCGCCGGTCCAGCCTCGATCTTACGGATGCCGCACGGCTGCACCTTCAGTTTAAGCTCGGTGATCTCCATCAGGTTCTTGGCCGGTTCGGGCAGGAGACCGAAACGGTCGATCATCTCGACCTGAAGCTCTTTGAGCTCGTTTGCGCTCGTGGCGCTTGCGATGCGCTTGTACATCACCAGACGCGCATGCACGTCGGGCAGGTAGTCGCTGGGAAGCAACGCCGGAAGACCCAGATCGATCTCGGTGCCATGGCTGAGTGGACGGTCCAGCTCCGGTGTGCGCCCGGCTTTGAGGGCGGCCACGGCGCGCTCCAGCAGATCCATGTAAAGGGAGAAGCCGACCTCGTGGATCTGGCCCGACTGTTCGTCGCCGAGCAGCTCGCCAGCGCCGCGGATCTCCAGGTCATGGGTCGCCAGCGTGAAGCCGGCACCCAGATCTTCCATGGACTCGATCGCCTCCAGGCGCTTCTTGGCATCGGCCGTCATCGCCGTAGTCGGGGGCGTGATCAGGTAGGCGTAGGCGCGGTGGTGCGAACGCCCGACCCGTCCGCGTAACTGGTGGAGTTGTGCCAGGCCGAGCTTATCGGCCCGGTTGATGACGATAGTGTTGGCGCTGGGGACGTCGATGCCGCTTTCGATGATGGTGGTGCAGACCAGCAGGTTGAAGCGCTGGTGATAGAAGTCCCGCATCACCCGTTCCAGATCGCGCTCGCGCATCTGTCCATGGGCAACCTGCACCCGCGCCTCCGGTATCAGCGCCTCCAGCTTCTGCGCCTGGTTCTCGATCGTCTCCACTTCGTTGTGCAGGAAATAGACCTGCCCGCCGCGTTTGAGCTCGCGCAGCACCGCCTCCTGAATCAGGCCGTCGTTCCAGGGGCTGACAAAGGTCTTGATCGGGTGACGCTCGACCGGCGGAGTGGCGATGATCGACAGATCACGCAGGCCGGACATGGCCATGTTCAGGGTGCGGGGGATCGGGGTGGCGGTGAGGGTCAGGACATCGACCTCGCTGCGTAGATTTTTGAGCTGCTCCTTGTGGCGCACACCGAAGCGATG
Organism: Thiocapsa sp.; assembly: GCA_041741175.1. Taxonomy (GTDB): domain Bacteria; phylum Pseudomonadota; class Gammaproteobacteria; order Chromatiales; family Chromatiaceae; genus Thiocapsa. The sequence continues at coordinate 6,322 of JBGSKP010000515.1, forward strand.
CTCCTCGTCGATGATTGCCAGTCCCAGATTTGCGAACTTCAGATTGGGCTGCAGCAGTTTATGGGTCCCGACCAGGATGTCGACCGTCCCGTCGGAGAGGCCCTCCAAAACCTTCTTTTGCTCCTTGGCGGTACGGAAGCGCGACAGACTCTCGATCTTGATCGGCCAGTCGGCGAAGCGGTCGGAGAAATTCTCGAAGTGCTGCTGCGCGAGCAGTGTCGTCGGCACCAGGACCGCGACCTGTTTGCCGCCCTGCACGGCCATGAAGGCGGCGCGCATGGCCACTTCGGTCTTGCCGAAGCCGACATCGCCGCAGACCACACGGTCCATCGGCTTGGGATCCTGCATATCGGCGATCACGCCCTCGATGGCACGCAGCTGATCCGGTGTTTCCTCGAAGGGAAAGGCCGCGGCGAAGGCGGCGTATTCATCGCCCGCCGCGGGAAAGGCAATCCCCTGGCGGGCCGCGCGCCGCGCATAGATGTCGAGCAGCTCCGCGGCCACGTCGTGGGCCTTCTGGGCGGCCTTGCGCCTGATGCGGTCCCACTGCTCGCCGCCGAGGCGATGCAGTGGCGCATTCTCCGGTGAGGCGCCGGTATAGCGCGAGATCAGATGCAGCGAGCTGACCGGCACGTAGAGCTTATCGCCCTTGGCATACTCCAGCGCCAGGAACTCGGTGGTCATGCCGCCGACGTCGAGCGTTTGCAGGCCCAGATAGCGCCCGACACCATGCTCCTCGTGGACCACAGGCGCGCCTTCGGTCAACTCAGTCAGGTTGCGCACGATGGCGTCGCTGTCGCGCTCGCGCGCCCGTCGCCGACGTTCCTGCCTTACCCGCTCGCCATAGAGCTGGGTCTCGGTGACCAGTGCGATGCCCGAATCCTGGAGCAGCAGGCCCTGCTCCAGTGGTGCGACCGTCAGAGCCAGATCCTGATCGCCGTCGATGAATGCCGGCCAACCCTCGACCTGGCGGGCGCGGATGTGGAAGCCGGCGAGATGCTCGGCGAGCATCTCGCGTCGCCCCGTACTCTCGGCGACAAATAGCACGCGGCGACCCTTGACCGCGATGAAATCCTGCAGTGCCTGAGCCGGTTCGGTCGCGCGTGCCTGAATCCCCAGCGGAGGCAGGGTGGTGGTGGCAAAATTATGCACGGCCGCATAGCCCTTGCGGCGTTCCGGAACCTCGGCGGATTGATAGAGCGCCCCGCCGAGATGATTCAGTGCCCCGGCCGTCTCCTCGGCGTTGAGATAGAGCTTGCCCGGCGGTAGGAGCGGGCGCTCGATGTCGTGACGGCGCTGCTCGTAACGTTGGGCGACCCCGGCGATAAAGGTCGCGGCGGTCTCGCGACAGCTCTCGGGCTCGAGCGCCAGTACGCCGCTGGGCAGATAGTCGAACAGGGTCGCCGTGACCTCGAAAAACAGCGGCAGATAGTATTCCAGCCCGCCCGGCGTGCGACCTTCGGAGACCTCCCGATAGACCAGACTCGCCTGGGGATCGCCCTCGAAGCTGGCGCGATAGCGTTGGCGAAACCCCAAGATCGCCTCCTCGGTGAGCGGAAACTCACGCGCCGGCAGCACACGCACCCGTTCGAGCTTGTCCTGAGAGCGTTGGCTCTCCGGGTCGAAGGTGCGGATGGTCTCGACCTCCTGATCGAACAGGTCGATGCGCAGCGGGACCTCGCTGCCCATCGGAAAGACATCCAGCAGCGAGCCGCGTACCGCATATTCGCCGTGCCCGATGACCTGCGAGACGCAGGAGTAGCCCGCGCGCTCCAAGCGCCGCCGGGTCGCATCCAGGTCCAGTCGATCCCCGATTGCGAGCACCAGCGATTGTGCATCGACATACTCGCGCGGCGGCAGGCGCTGCATCAGGGTCCCGACGGGCACGATCAGCACACCCTTCTGAAGCCCCGGCAAGCGGTGCAGCGTCAAGAGCCGTTCCGAAACGAGCTCGGGAAGCGGTGAGAAGACGTCGTAGGGCAGGGTCTCCCAATCCGGAAAGCTCAGCAGCGGCAGTCCGCTCCCGGCGAGGAAAAACCCCAACTCGGCGCGCAGCGTCGTCGCCGCCTGGACGTCCGCGACGATCGCGAGCACCAGACCTGGATGTCGGCGCGCGGCTCCGGCAATGGCGAGCGCGGCACTCGCGCCATAGAGTCGCCCCCACAGCACCCGTTCGCCGATTCGACCGGGTAAGGGTGGGCTGAGCGGAGACGGCATGTTGTTCAGAACCACCGGGTGCATGGACGGCAATACCTCGCGACGACGACAAGGCGAGGATTCTCGCACAGCGTCGCCCCGGTTGCAGTGCACCCCATTAGGTCAAAGCGGCGTATCGGACCTTTCACAATCCTCAAGTGGATCTGCACATCCCCGGGCGCGGCCGCCTTGGCGCGCCTACACCCGAGACGACCGCCGGCCGATCGTTCTCGCCGAACAGGCCGAGTATCGGGATGGTGATCCTGCGCACCACTTCGACGTTGTCGCGACCGGCCTAAAGTCCGCTGCTGGAGATATTCGATGGCCACATCGGCATCGACCGTGCGGCGGACGGCGACGGTCTCGCCGTTCATCAGAATACCTGTGATCTGCTTTCGGGAACGCTACTGTTTGTCGAGATAGCCATACACGCAAACATGCAGTCGCGTTTGACTGGCGTCCGGTTCCCGACTAAACTCGAACTAAAGTCAAAGTCTAGCCGTCGGATATACGATCCCTATATCTTCTGGGAGAAGCTCATGCGGCAGGTCTGCCTTGCGATCGGTGTCGGCGATGCACCACCGCTTGACTATCTGCGCGGCGCCGTTAACGGCGCGCATGCGATCTCCGACTGGGCAAGGGCGCAGGGTTACGACACCCGTCTCCTCACCGACGAACACGAGCCCGTCGAGTTCGAGCACGTGGCGACGGCGCTCAACGCGCTTCTCGCTGGCGGTGCCGAGCGACTCCTGCTCTATTTCGCCGGCCATGGCCTCTCGACCGGTGTAGCGGAAGACCTCTGGCTGCTGTCGCAGTGGGACCGCAAGCGGCGGGGTGTCTCGGTTTCTCTGCTCCGGAACCGGCTCATGCGCTATGGTATCGACCAACTGGTGCTGGTCTCCGACGCCTGCCGCACGCTGATCGATGCGAACACCAGCGACGTCACGAGTGACCCGGTCATCGATCCCGGCCCTTTCGACGAGCGGATGCCTCAGTGGGATCTCTGGTTCGCCGCCTCGCCCTCGCGGGCGGCCTGGATGATTCCAGGCCGCGTGCCGGCCGAGAGCCGCTGTGTCTTCTCCGGCCTCTTGGCTGAGGCACTCGTGGGCAGCCATCAGGCCGCGTTCGATCAACAATCCCCCACAAGCGGCATCAGCAACCACAGCCTCGCAAACTTCCTGGAGGACGCGGTTCCCAAGGTCGCGGCCCGCTATGGCGCGACGCTGAAGCCGGTCATTCAAACGGCCATTCGGCCACCGCGCAACATCTACACACCAGCCCAGTCGGTTCCGCCAACGCACCCGCAAGCGATCCCTTGGCCGGACCCGCAAGCTGTACGGGTCGCCGGCATGGGCAGACCGGATGGCAGCGACCGCGTCGCGCCGTTACCCGATGAAAGCTGGACCACCCGGCGAACGCCCTCGCTCGAAACCATCGATCGGAACACGACGCTCGGCGCAACGGCTGCACGCGCCCCGTCGGCGCCCCGGCCCGGCCTTGCGGCAATCATTGCAAGCGACGACGTCGCGATCGCCAGGGCGGATGAAGCGCAGGCACAGGTCGTCGGTGCCGCGATGGCGGCCTTCCAGACCGAAGGGCGGCCTGAGCATTTCGAGACCGGCGCCGGATTCTCGCTCTCCGGTGCCGTTGCCGTTCGCGGTCTGCTCGGACCGCCCGCAATTGCCCAATCGGCCGGACCCCGGGGCTGGTGGCGCATCGAGCCCGATGATCCTGCATTCCGCGATCCCTGGTGGACCGATCATTTTCCATTGCGGCAGCCGCTTCCGCTGCTGGTCGAACTCCAGGACGGTCGCTGGATCGGCGCCGCCGCACTGCCGCGTTTCGTGCTCACTTTCACACTCAACGAGGTCGGTGCCCAGGCGGTCATCTATCGGTCGATGGAGATGCCCTATGCACCCGAGACCGAGCAGGTCATGGCCAGCCTGCGCGCCGGTGCGCTCCGCCGGGAACAGGCGCCGGCGCTCGTCTCCCAATTGCGTGGTGCCAAGCACGTAGATCCGATGCTCGGTGTGCTCGCCGCCTATCTGCACGAAGCGATGGGCGATATCGCCAACGTTCACCGCACCGCCTACTACTTCGCCGAGTGCGGCGAGCCGATCCCGTTCGACATCGCGCTGCTGGGCCGTCTGGCCGCGCGCCTGGATGCCGATGGCCT
>JBGSKP010000516.1:0-6035 GCA_041741175.1 Thiocapsa sp.
TACGGGTATATGAAGTGAATCGAGACCAAGCTCTGAAGCTTCTGGCCGAGCACAAGGCAGATCTAGCTCGGCGATTCGGTGTCGCCGAACTGGCGCTCTTCGGGTCGACGGTGCGTGGAGATGCGCGAGTGGACAGCGACATCGATATCCTAGTGTCCTTCGATGGGCCATCGACCTCGCAGCGCTATTTCGGTGTGCAATTCTATCTCGAGGACCTCCTCGGGCGCCCTGTTGATCTGGTCACTCGCAAGGCCCTGCGCCGAGAGCTGGCTCCTTATGTCGAACGCGAGGCGATTCGTGTCTGAGCCCACCGAAAGCAAGCGAGAGTGGGTCTTCTACCTCGACGACATGATCGCATTTGCAGAGAAGGTATCGGCCTATTCCCAGAGGCTGGACCAACAGGAATTCGTCGCCAACTCGCTCATCTACGACGCCACGCTACGAAACCTTGAGCTGATTGGCGAGGCCGCGACGCATGTCCCCGATGACGTACGGTCGGCCAGTCCGCAGATCCCTTGGCGTCTCATCATCGCGACCCGGAATCGTTTGATCCACGGCTATCTGGGAATCGATGACGACACCGTCTGGAGTATCATCCAAGATGACCTGCCGACGCTGCTGACTGCATTGCGTGGCATGCGCGAGAATCTCTCCTCGCCAAGCCCCTGATCGCTCGACGCATGGAACGTGATCCAATCGATTCGGCCGGTCCAGCACTCCGCGGGTTTCGGGTGCAAATCCTCTATACCCTATCGCGCCTGATCGAACCGCAGACAGCCCTCTCGGGACGACACATCTGGCCGGAAGGAATCGAAGATCTGGCGGTCCTTGATGCGGATGGAAGTCCACGCGAAGCGGTTCAGGTTAAGGGGTACGGAGCAAGCCTCACCCTGTCCGATCTGAAAATGACCCTCAAACGGGCGGTGAAGATCGCGCAAGATCATCCCGATTGCGTGATCCGCCTCCTCAGTTTCGGTCCCTTCGGCCCGGAGCTGACGGATGCCTGGGCAGGCGAAGGCTCCGCGCGAAACAGGGTTGCGACCAAGCTCAAGCGCATGGGCCTTGGCCCGTCGGAGATCGAACTTCTCTTCTCACGGTTCGAGCTGTGCGAGGAGCGGGAGCAAGACATCACCGAAAACGTCGAGCGATTCCTCGGCTCCAACCCTCTTCTCGGCGGAGAGGTCAGCCATGCCAGCGCCATTCTCTGTCAATGGCTCTACAATGCCGCCGAGTGCCGTGAGCAGATCACCCATGCGGATCTCATCAAGCGACTCACTCACGTCGGGCGCTATCTGCATGCTCGATCTGGATATTGGCGCGATTGGGCCAGCGTGATCGAGCCGTTGGATCCTGAGTCGACACCGAAGATGCCGTCGGAACGGCTGCACCTTCAGTTCCAGCAAGGGGTGTCGGCGCGTTACGCGCACATCCTGACCGGCTGCGGCATCCAGCGCCATCGTTGGCTCGAGCGGATCAGCGCCGGGTTTGAGAAAGCGGGCGTCGTCATCGTCCACGGCGCATCCGGTCAGGGCAAGTCGGCCCTCGCTTACCGCTGGCTGCACATGGAAACCCCATCCTCGTGGCGCCTGCAAAACAAGCTCGTCGAGAACCGGCGGGAGGCATTGCAGATCGCCGCGACCTTATCCTCGCACGCCCAAGCGGTTAGCGCACCCATCGTCATCTATATCGACGTTCGCCCACATGATCAGGGTTGGCCGCTGCTTGTGGAAGAACTGGCGCGTATTCCCCAGATCCGAGTCTTGGTCACGGTTCGGGAAGAGGATTGGCGGCGGGCAACCCTTTCTCGGGCTGATGTTGGATTCGAGGACATTTCACTCAGCTTGGATCGAGCTGAAGCTCAGGCTATCTATGACCAACTCGCTCGACCGGAGACGCCAGGGCAGTTCCTCTCCTTCGATGAAGCCTGGGCTCGATTTCTCGCCGGCAAGGATGGCGAAGGACCTTTAATGGAGTTCGTCTACCTGGTCAACCGATCGGAGTCCCTCCGCGACAAGCTATCGGCTCAGGTCAAGCGAATCCGGACGGATATTCATCGCGGAGACGGCTCGAATGCGGAGCTTCGTCTACTGGCTCTCGTCGCTTTCGCCTCGGCTCTTGGCGGACGACTTGAGGTCGTCCCCTTGCGGAAACGCTTCCCAGCGATGGATCTCGGTTTCTTGGTCTAGCGATTGGAGCGTGAATACGTGATCCGCTCCCTGGAGCGGGGGCTTCTGCTGGATGGCTTGCATCCAGTTCGCTCCCGACTCCTCACGGAAATCCTCCTTCGTGACGGGATGAGCTTCGATGTGCTCGAGCTCGCTCAGGAGTGTCTTGAGCTGATCCCCTATGCCGACGTCGAGGTCTTCCTACTGCATCTGGCCTCGAGGCACGCCCAAGCGATGCCAGTATTGACTGTGTACATCGGGGGCTGGCAACCGCCAACCTGGCATGTCTTCGGCGCCGTGCTGCGCGCCTTGCTCTGGTGGGGTGTCCAGCAGTATGTCGATCGGATCGCAGGCATGGTCGAGGAAATCCAGCGCCAACATGGCTCGGCGTGAACATGATGCTCGATCTGGATCTCGCCGAGCTTAATCCTCTCCATGGAACGGCTGTCTGGAAGGGTATCGATCAAATTTCCGCCGATCGCAAAGCCCAGATGCAATCGGTACTCGATCGCCAGCCGCCCAAGCATCTGGCCACGGCACCGGCTCGGGACTGGCTGAGCAAACGGAGGGATCCTCCAAGAGCACCGACCAGACACCCAGATTGGGCAGCGATGGCAGAGGTGAGCTACTGGGTTGGACGTTGGGCTGTCGATGGTCATCTCCGCGACTGACTCGTCGCGGTCGATTTGAATCCAGTGCCGGAAGATCTGGATCTCCGAACGATCGCCGATCTGATCCGCGGATGCTGGGAGCTCGATAGCAGTCGGATGACGACCTGGTTCGACCGATACCGGGAAAATATCGTCGAGCGCTTTCGCCGAGAAACGGACACACCTTGGGTCGAGGATCGGGACGGAACCGTTCGCGCGCACTTCTTGGCCTCATGGTTGGACGGTCCTGGTGACGCAGAGCCGACTTCCGATGGAGACGAAGAGCGTGAGGATCGGTTGCATACTGAAGCGCTTGAGCGGATCGCGCTGTTACGAGGGATCTATCCGGATCGCGCGGGTTATGGCAGTCAGGGCTACGGACATCGGATCCTTTTCTCCCTCGACCACGACAGCACCACCAACGACTCCATCAAGCCAACTGGAATCCCTCCACATTGGGCCGTGCGCCTCAACAGTATCTGCGGCGCCTTGGTCGAGCAGCGTCTGCGCCCCGATGGCTGGCAGGAGTACCTCTCAGAACTCTGGTCCATTAGAGAAGCGATCGCATCAACGATGCGGGATCTGCGCCGAGTCTTGGTCGCCCATTTCAAGGACAAGCACAAACACAAACGGTTGGCGGATCGATTGAATCGCGCCGATTGGGCAAGCCTTCAGGAGGCTTTGACCCAGGTTCCTTTGCTGCCTCGGCAAGCCGTCGACGAGTGGGGATTCGTGAGCGAGTTACGAAAACGAGACAGCCGACAGAAAAGCCCGTCGAACTTGCAGCGAGGGTTCGCGATCAGTCCTTATCGTCGCTTTCTCCGCTACCGGTCGGAACTGTTCAGGGGACTTGGGAATTTTCTACAGCAGTCGCAGCCCTATTTCTACATCCAGTGCGAGGAAGGGGAGTCAGGCGCGCAGTTATCCCGCGCACTGATCGAAGCCAAACTCGGCGAACTGGGCGGAAATGTCGTGCCACCGCGCTTGACGCAGCTCAACCTGACCGAGGCAGGCACCGCTTTGACCGGGTTTCAGCGTGAGTTCCGCCGGCTCTTTTCTGCAAGAATGCCAGCGGGAAAGCTAGATGATCAGGATCGGCTCGAAAGCCAGTCTTTTCGCGAAGTCACAGCCCTTTGGAGCGCTTATCTCGAACAACCGACGGTACATTTGGATGCCCCGAAGCAACGGGCAACGGCGCGCTTCATTGCCAAGGTGCTCGCGATACCAAAGCACCTCGAGCGTCAACTGCGAGTCCTGGAGACTCAGGGCATCCGTTGTTCTCTAGTGGCGAGGCCAGCGAACTGGAACGAGGCTCCAGCGCTTTGGATCCGGATGGACAGCGCAACGCCCGAGCACATGCTGACGGCGATATCACTTGCGCATCCGCTGTTGCGACAGGGGGTCCAAGAGGCTGGTCTCAGCGAGGCTCAATGCAGGGCATTGGAGCACCAATGGGAGCACATCGTCATCCTGTCGACGTTCAAGGGGCGCAGTCTGAATCGCCAGGTCCGGACGATGCCGTTGTACCGTCTGACCCTGGATGGACCGAGCAGTGAGCTTGGATGGCTGGATCAGATCTCGCATCCGGTGACGGAAGAGGATTGGGCGACGACCGGAGTCGCATGTTGGGATACCGCCGAAATCGTTGCCGCTAAGGGGCTCATGGAAGCCATCGGCGCCTTCAAGGCCATGATCGATCATTTATCCGATTGGCTGCCACTGACCGAGATCGAAGGGATCGACGGCAGGGTGATGCAAAGCTACATCGAGCGACGCCACCCCCAATGGTCCGGAGCAGTCCAAGCATTTATCGACGGCTGCGCCTGTGTCGCTTCATCGTTCGGTGCCTTATCCGATGATGCTCGTGAGCGACGCGCCTACTTGGCCTATGCCGTCACCGCACTGCGCGATCACTATCATCAGCTCCTACCGCCTGGGCTCGGGCAGGAAGGGCGAACGGAACTCTCGACCGAAACCGGCCAAGACTGGGTGAATGCCGTGCGATCTCGCCGAGAGGTGCTCGACACCTTGTCCGCAGCAGTCCTTATCGATGCCTTGACCGAAGCAGAGTTGTCAGCTTAAGCGCACAAGCGTTTTGAGCGGTTAACGAATCCGCCAGGCCCCATGAACTTCGGTGACCGCTTATCACCGATTCTTTCCGGTCCGGCTTCCCGAGGCGAGTGACAGGTCATGGGGCAGACCTGCCGCCGTCTAGGGGCATGCCAGTGGCAGCACCGGGTTGTGAGTTGTCAGCCGCTCCTGTCCGGCGAGGTCAGCGCAGATGATTCTGAGCGTTCCATGTGAAATGACCTGAGTGAGAACACGCTGCCTCGGTTTCAGGCTGGCCCCGCTTTCCGGGGACCTTGCCTACCTTGCATCGACAAACCGTCGCGCAGGGGCCTCCCCCCAGTGCAGGAACATCACCGGGGTGAGTAGGGTATCGAGCAGGGTCGAGGAGATGAGTCCGCCGAAGATGACCACGGCCACCGGGTAGAGGATCTCCTTGCCGGGCGCCTCGGGGCTGAGCAGCAGGGGCAGCAGCGCGAGGATGGTCGTGAGTGCCGTCATCAGCACCGGGGTCAAGCGGTCCAGGCTCCCCTCGATGACGGTGGCGGGGCCGAAGGGTCGGCCCTCCAGCGTGATCAGATCCAGGTAGCGGTCGATCTTGAGGATGCCGTTGCGGGTGGCGATACCGGAGAGTGTGACGAAGCCGACCAGACTGGCGACCGAGAGTGTCTGACCCGCGAGCTGCAACGCGACGACGCTGCCGACCAGTGCGAGCGGCACGTTGGCCAGGATCATCAGGGACAGGGCGGTCGAGCGATAGCGGCTGTAAAGGACCAGGAAGATCAGCGTGAGCGAGACCAGCGACAGCAGTCCGATCAGCCGGGTGGCCTGCTCTTGGGCCTGGAACTGGCCCTCCAGGCTCAGAAAGTAGCCCTCGGGCAGCGGCAGCTCGGCCATCACCCGGCGTACCTCGGGAATCAGGTTGGCGAGGTTGGTGCCGTCGCTGTTGGCGGAGACGACGATGCGGCGCCGGCCGTTGTCGCGGCTGACCTGATTCGGCCCGTCGGTCTCCTCCACATCGGCGATGAGACGCAGCGGTACATGGCCGCCCGGGGTCTCGATCAAGAGTGCGCGCAGCCCCTCGGGCGTGCGGTCGGCGTCGTCGACACGCAGCACCACGCCGATGCGGCGGTTGTCCTCGACGATCTGGGCG
>JBGSKP010000517.1:0-2993 GCA_041741175.1 Thiocapsa sp.
CCGCCGCCGGGATGGGCGAGCGCGTCCCGGACCCGGCACGCCACGAGTGTCTGCAAACCCTGGCCGCGCGCGTGGTTGCGGAGCGGGCCGATCTGGGACTCGGCTTCGACGGGGATGGCGATCGCTTGGGTGTGATCGACGCCGGGGGTGGCTTCATCGCCGCCGACCGGGTGCTGATGTGTCTGGCCGCGGATGTGCTGACCCGCTATCCGGAGACCGACGTCATTTTCGACGTCAAATGTACACGCCATCTCGCTGGGGTCGTACGTCGCGCTGGCGGGCACCCGGTCCTCTGCCGCTCCGGCCACGCACCGCTGAAGGCGCGGCTGCGCGCGTCCGATGCGCAGATTGCCGGCGAGCTCAGCGGTCACATCATGTTCAAGGAGCGCTGGCTCGGTTTCGACGACGCCATCTATGCCGGCGCCCGGTTGGTGGAGGTCCTCTCGCGTGATGCGCGTCCGACGGATGTGGTCTTCGGCGACCTGCCCGGCGGGGTGGCGACGCCCGAGCTGGCCCTGCCCTTGTCTGAAGGGCAAGCCGAGCCGATCATGGCGCGGATCATTCCGCTGGCCGACTCCATGACGGATCTACAGGTGCGGACCATCGACGGTTTGCGTCTCGATGGCCCGCACGCCTGGGGGCTGGTACGGGCCTCCAATACCCTGCCCAAGCTGATCTTCCGCTTCGAAGGCGATGATCAGGCCGCGCTCGCGGCGATGCAGGATCGTTTTCGGCAGCTTCTGGCGGATGCCGCGCCCGGACTCGCGCTCCCCTTCTGACCTGCCAACTCATTCCAAATCCGAGCAACCCGATGCCATGTCCATTCTGAACGAACGTGCCCACACCATCGCCCATGTCCTGATCGAGGCGCTGCCCTATATCCGGCGCTTCCGCGGCAAGACCATCGTGATCAAATACGGCGGCAACGCGATGGTCGACGAGACCCTCAAACAGGGCTTCGCGCGCGATGTCGTGCTCATGAAAATGGTCGGGATCAACCCGGTGATCGTCCACGGCGGCGGGCCTCAGATCGGCTCTCTGCTCAAGCGTCTAGGGAAGGTGAGCGAGTTCGTCCAGGGGATGCGGGTGACGGATGCCGAGACCATGGACGTGGTCGAGATGGTGCTCGGCGGGCTGGTGAACAAAGAGATCGTCAACTTCATCAACCGGCACGGCGGCTCGGCGGTCGGCCTGACCGGCAAGGACGGCGACCTGATCCGTGCCCGTAAGCTCCTGTTGCGACGTGATGCGCCGGAGCTGGCCGAGCCGGAGATCATCGATATCGGTCATGTCGGCGAGGTCGAGAGCGTGGATGCCGCGGTGGTGCACATGCTGGTCAAGGGCGACTTCATTCCGGTCATTGCCCCGATCGGCGTCGGCGAAGACGGTCGCTCCTACAACATCAACGCGGATCTGGTCGCGGGCAAGATCGCCGAGGTCTTGAAGGCCGAGAAGCTGCTGCTTCTTACCAACACGGCGGGGCTTCTTGATGCCGAGGGCAACTTGATCGCGGAGCTGGATGTCGGCCGGGTCCATGCGCTGATCAAAGAGGGCGTGATCGCCGGGGGCATGCTGCCCAAGGTGCAGTGCGCTCTGGATGCCGTGCACGGCGGGGTGAAGTCTGCGCACATTCTCGACGGACGGGTCGAGCATGCCGTGATGCTTGATCTCTTTACGGATGAGGGTGTTGGGACGTTGATTCGGAGTCGGTGAGGTTGGGTTCGGGGTTCAGGGTTCGGGGTTCAGGGTTCGGGGTTCAGGGTTCAGGGTGGGGTTGAGGCGCCTGGCGGGTCTGACCTAAAAAGCGTAGTTGAACTGGCTTCGCTTCGTGGCCATGGCAGGCTCCGTCGAATGGTGGATCAGGGAGCAATCTGCGCCGATCGGTAGCTCTTGCCGTGCGTTTCGCGGAAGATTCTTTCTAATCAGGAACGCCGTAGCGCTCCCGGTAGGCGCGGACGGCGTCGGCGAAGGCATCAAGCTGCGGCTGTTGTTCGATGTAGGCGATGAGGTCGTTCAGGCTGACGATGCTGTAGACGGGGATGCCGAAGCTGGCGGTCACCTCGGCGACCGCAGAGCGGCCGTCCTGGCCTTGCTCCTGACGATCGAGCGCGATCACGACACCCGCCGGCTCGGCGCCGGCATCGCGAATGATCTGCACCGATTCGCGCACCGAGGTCCCGGCGGTGATGACGTCGTCGATGATCAGAATGCGCCCGGCCAGGGGGCTGCCGACGATGAGTCCGCCCTCGCCGTGATCCTTGACCTCTTTGCGATTGAAGGCATAGGCGGTATCGCGACCGGACTCGGTCGAGAGCGCCATGCTGGTGGCCGCGGCCAGCGGGATGCCCTTGTAGGCCGGTCCGAACAACACATCGAAGGCTGGGTCGGCGTCCAGAATGCAGCGCGCATAGGCAATGCCGAGCCGGGACAGGCGCGCTCCGGTGTTGAACAGGCCGGCATTGAAGAAGTAGGGGCTTTGGCGTCCTGACTTGAGCGTGAAGTCGCCGAAGCCCAGTGCACCAATTCCGGCGGCGAAGGCCAAAAATTCGCGTTGGTAGTCTTTCATCAGTCTTTGCGTCCTTCGCGCCTGTGCGGTTCAAATCAAGGCATCGCGGCGTTTGGCGCCACGAGGTATCGAGGATGATCACAACCCCGCTGGGGATGTACCTGACCGCCTTTTTGGTCGGTCTGTTGGGCGGTGTTCATTGTCTGTCCATGTGCGGCGGCCTGGTGGGCTCACTAACCCTGGGGCTGGATCCGCTGATCCGTCGCGATCCCTGGCGGCTGCTGCCGTACCAGGTGACCTACAACCTGGCGCGGATCGCCGGGTACGCCACGGCTGGCGCCCTGTTCGGCGGACTCGGCGCCCTGCTGCTCCAGCTCGATGCCTTTCAAGTGATGCAGCGTGCGCTCTATGCCCTTGCCGGTGTCGTGATGATTCTGCTCGGACTTTACCTCGGCGGCTGGTGGCGCCTGATCGCCGTGGTCGAGCG
>JBGSKP010000518.1:0-2229 GCA_041741175.1 Thiocapsa sp.
TGCCGGCATCGCCGAGGCGAACGCTCTGCACCGACACGCGATCCCCATCGGTCGGCCAGTGGCGTTGGAAGTCGTCGAGGAAGGCCGGCCAATCCAGCGGCAGCCGGTGCGTTTGGAAATAGGGCAGCGGAAACGAGAAGCCATGGTCAATACCGACCAGGGTCGGGGTCTCCTCGGCGAGTCGTTCGAGCAGCCACTCGGCGATACCCCGTCGGGTCCAGTATTTGCGGGCACCGGGCGGCGGTAGAACCTCCATGGGCCGTGTTGCACGGTTGGCCAGATACACCCGCAGACCCTTGAGGCTCGACACCGGGGTCGCGGCACCGGAATAGTCGATGCCGACATAGCGCTGGAAGGCTGGTTCGAGCCGGTTCGTCATGTTTGCAGCCACGCGTTGCTCAGGGCATGCTACAGCGCGCGAGGCGTGACCCCGAGAGTCTCCGTTCGCGTTAGCCGCCACTATCAGGATGATTCAAGCATGGCACACCTTACGTTGATGCCGCGCCTGCGCGGTCTGTTGATTGCGTTGATCCTGGTGGGATGCGTTTGGGCTGTCGCCTGGGCGGCCGCCTCGAGCGTCGCGCCGCGTCGCGTAAGCGAGGCGATGCCGCAGCTGGAGGAGCGGATGGCGCGGGCGGGAATCGGGATCGGTGAGCTGTCCTTCTCCGCGATCCATGTCTCGCCCTGGCTCAATGGCGTTGCCTTGAGCGACTTAACGGCCGGGCTCGACCTGAATCCGCGCGACCGAGTGCCGATGCGTTCGAACGTGGTGATTCAGCGAATCGACATCATGCTGACCGATCCACTCAGGCTCCGCGGCAGCCTACTGGCCGATGGTTTGGAGGTCAGTCTCGACGTATCCGACCGACTCACCGGGTTGCCGTTCGACCGATTCACCAACGCCCGGCTCGCGGTTGGTGATCTTCCCCTGGTGCCACCTCTTGCGACGGCCGAGGCGATTCGCGGCAAGCTGCGCGAGCTCTTCGTCGACAACAAAGCCTCCGGTGACGTGGCATTCAGCGGCGATGTGGTGGTCGATGTTCAGGGGCTTGATCTGGTGGCGCATCTCTATACCGAACAGATCGGCGATCGGTTTCAATTGCGTTTTCGCGCATCCGATATCCAGGCGATCTCTGACCAAAAGGGCATGGGACTAGTACCCGAGCAGGTCGAGATCGTCGCGCTCTATCCGTTGCGCGCGCCGGTGATCCTGCTGGTGACCGACCAGGCCAGGACCCTGGCCAAAACGCATGAACCGGACGATATCTGGTTGCAGGACGCGCATCGTCATGTCACCTGGAGCTTTCTTCTCACCCGGTTCTTCGGGTCGGAGTTCGCGACGATGGTGACCGACGCCCAAGAGATGAGGCCGGGAAACACGTCAAACGAGCGCGCGATGGATTTTCATAACAATGCCATGGGTCGGCAGCTGTTTGAGAACCACATCGCCCTTGCCGCCCTGCCCGGCCGGGTGCGCGAGGATCCCCAGATCATCCGTCATCCCGACGAGGTAGAACGATTCGGTCAGGGGCGGCTTTTGCGTTGACCCCGGAAACCTGTCCGCCTTAATTCAAGACAAGCTTGCGGCCGAACGGCTGATCAGGCGTCTGGTCGGACTCCGGCACGGCCCAGATGACGGGCCAGTGCGGGCGGAACAGTGCGGGTCCATCCAGGTCGGTCAGCACTACGCCGATGTCCGGAGCATACCGATCAGCCTCTTCAAGCAGCGGCGTGAAGTCGGTTCCGCCGCCGCCGTTGAATTGGATCGCGCGCAGATCGGATCGGCCGGGCTGGAAGTGCGCCACATGCTGAACCTGGCGGTCGCCGATAACGAGCACGAGGCTTGCCTCCAGGCGTCGCGTGATGGCCTCGATCTCCCCGGCGAAGCGTTCCATCAGACTGTTCTCGATCGAACCGGAGACATCCACGATCACCACCAGCCGCGGTACCGATTTCGCCGAGCTGATGCCCGGCTCCCATGGCATTCTGCGGCCCGGACCGATCCGTCCCTGATTGGCGATATAGGAGCGCGCGGGTCGCGACCAGGACAGGTTGGGCTGTATCGACAGCCCGCGCGCAAGCTGGGTGCGCAGGATCTGCTCCCAGGGTGTGCGCATCTTCGGCAGATCGGCGATCAGTGCACGCAGCATGGAATGCGCGCCGTCGCCGGCATGGGCGCGCAGGATGCGCTCGTTCCACTCGCGGGCCTGCTCGGCGTCCAATTCAGGC
>JBGSKP010000519.1:0-1895 GCA_041741175.1 Thiocapsa sp.
CCGGCGCTGCGCTCGACCGGCGGCTCTGAACAAAGTCGCGCAGAGCCCGGACCGCCTGCTCAGCAACGGTCGGCGTGGGTTGTGCCGCGTCGATGAGTTGGAAACGTTTCGGGTCCCGCGTCGCGCGCTCCAGATAAACGGCGCGCACCGATTCGAAAAACGCGATGGTCTCCGACTCGAAACGATCCGCGGCACCACGCCCACGGGCGCGCGCCAGCCCAACCTCGGGAGGAAGATCGAAGAGCAGCGTCAAGTCCGGACGCAGATCGCCCTGCACCAGGGTCTCAAGCAGGCTGATGCGCCCGGCATCCAGACCGCGGCCGCCGCCCTGATAGGCATAGGTCGCATCCGTGAAGCGGTCGCACAGGACCCAGGTACCCGAAGCGAGCGCGGGGCGGATTCTCTGCGCCAGATGCTCGGCACGCGCGGCAAACATCAGCAGCAGCTCCGCCGTCTCATCCATGCCGGTATTGGCGGGATCGATCAGCAGAGCACGTATCCGTTCGGCAATCGGGGAACCGCCGGGCTCGCGGGTGGTGACGAGCGGAATCTTCAGCTCGGACAGCAGGCGGGATAAGGTGGCGATATGGGTCGACTTACCGGCGCCCTCGATGCCCTCGAGCGTGATGAAACATCCGGGCTGCGTCGGTGGCTCGGTCCGGTGTCCGCTCATTATTGCTGACCCAGGATGTGGCGACGCACCGCCTGATTGTGTGCGTCCAGGGTAGCCGAGAAGACATGCGTTCCATCGCCGCGCGAGACGAAGTAGAGACTGTCCCCGTCGGCAGGATTGAGCACGGCATGGATGGCGGCGCGCCCCGGCAAGGCGATCGGGGTCGGCGGCAGTCCGGCGATCACATAGGTATTGTAGGGGGTTGCCTCGCGCAGATCGGCGCTGCGGATATTACCGTCGTAGCGCTCTCCGAGACCATAGATGACAGTCGGATCGGTTTGCAGCCGCATGCCCTTGCGCAGCCGGCGGACAAACACGCCCGCGATCTCGGAGCGCTCATGGGCCGCGCCGGTCTCCTTCTCGACGATCGAGGCAAGAATCAATGCCTCGTAAGGGGTATCGATCGGGAGATCGTCGCGACGCGTCTCCCATTCCTCGGCGAGGACCTTCTCCATCTCATCGAACGCGCGCTTGAGGACCGCCAGGCGCGGCGTCCCGGGCACAAAGCGATAGGTATCGGGGAACAGCCGTCCTTCCGGATGCTGTCCGGGGCGCCCCAGCTCGGCCATAATGGCCTCGTCGGAAAGCTCGGCCAACGGACCGATGAATTGATCCTGGACCGCGATGGCATCGACCGCCTGACGGAAGGTCCAGCCTTCCACCAGGGTGACCGAATACTGAATCACCCTGCCCGAGGTGATGCGCTCCAGGACGTCAACCGGCGTCATGCCCGCCGTCAGCTCGTACATGCCGGCCTTGATACGCCCCTGGTCGCCCTGCCGATAAGCCAGCGCTATGAAGTAATAGGGGTGTTTGAACATCCCCTGATCCGTCAGCAGGCGCGCCACGCCGCGCAGCGATGCCCCGCGCGGGATATCCACAACGGTGCTCTGCTCGGGTAAGCGCAGCGGTTGCGTCAAGAACGCCCGATAGTCGAGCCAGAGCCCTGCGGCGAGAACGCTCACGCCAAAGAACAGAACAACCAGTGTACGTGCCATCATGAGCTCGGCCATCCCGCTGTGTGCGCCGCCCGCCTGATCGCGGATAAGAGCAGCGTCGGCAGACGATTGGGGTCGAAGAGACGATCACCCAGTTGCAAGACCGGCCAGACGCCGATCCGCGCATTCGTCAGGAATAGACCGACCGCGCGGTCGATCTCCGAGCGCGACACCGCGCGCACCGCACAGGCGATGCCGGCTCGCGCAGCCTCCTCGAGCGCCAC
>JBGSKP010000520.1:0-3536 GCA_041741175.1 Thiocapsa sp.
ACGGATGAGGGAACCCGCGCCTTTGCCAATCTCGCCAGCGTCATCGAAACCTGTCGTAAGCGTGGTCGCTCGCCTTGGCCCTACTACCTCGCCGAGGTCATCCGCCAACGCCGCCAAGGCTTGCAGGCGCCACCACTGCCAGTGCCGGCGCATTCTTGATCACCCCGATCGGGGCGCTTGGAGACGAGGGGGGTGACCGATTACCTTCTCGATTGCACGGGAGCTTGTCCCCTGACCGACCGCTACGCATCGGTCGGCGGGCGCTCGCGCCGGATGCCCGAACTCATGTCTCGACGGTGACGGCGACCACCCAAGGGCGATGGGGTGATACTTGGAGAAGCTCCTCTTCGAGGCGCCACGGACCGCGGGTGAAAACCCTCCATCAGGTCATCCCAATATTCGCCGCGGTTGATGCGATTACCCTGACAACGTAGGCGCACCACGTTCGTCATGTGGCGATTCACCTGCCAAGCGACTTCTTGGAAGCTTTACCCTCGGGGACGTGTCGCTCGGGTAGCGATGGACACTGGTGAGTAATTGCTGAACGGCCATGTGTCGTCATACCAGTGGTCCTCGTACAACCCCGTTAAGACAAAGCCGGCATCTGTTTGCCCGCCGATCTGCGAGGTCAGCGAGTGGCTGAACTCAAGAGGCTGGCCTGCATCGATTTTAGCCATTAACCGGTTCTCGGGCAGACTCTCTTCATCCGAATAGGGCAACGCGTACCTGACCACCAATTGTCCAGTGGATTCCACCTCGTCGTGGTCGAACAGAAATACCGCCGGATTCATGAATCCGGACAAGAGCGCGCCACCGGGACGCACGACTCGAAAGCATTCGCGCAAAACTGGTTCAAGTGCCTTGACGAAGACGTTTGACGCTGGATGGACGATCAGATCGAAGCAGTCATCCGGGAAGCATTGCAGTTTTGCCATGTCCCCCTGGACGCATTGAATACTGAGTCTCTCGCGCCAAGCAACCATCCGGTCTTTCCGCAGTTGTTCGTCGGACAAATCAAAGCTGACGACGACGGCCCCCGCTGCAGCAAGAATCGGCGCTTGTTGGCCGCCACCCGAAGCCAGGCAGAGAATGTTCTTGCCCCTGATGTCACCGAGCCACGCTTTCGGAACAGGCATCTTCGGCGTGAGAAATATTTCCCATTTGCCATCGCGGGCGTTGTCGATGGTGGCCTTGTCGACGGGTTGTGCCCATACACTGGTGGACATTGCTCCTTCGTTCCAGCTATGACGGTTACGTTCCAGGTAGCTCACGGGGTCAGATAATCGGCGCTCGTGCCTAGGCGCTACTGTTTGGCAGAGCCGGGTGTAGCGACGGCACCCGCCAGGATGCCACCATCCATGTTTAACTCTGCACCGTTCATATAGGCCGCCTCGTCCGAAGCGAGCATGACGGCTAACGCTGCCACCTCGTCCGGGCGTCCGAAGCGGCGCATCGGGCAATCCTGTACAAGCTCGCGCATCCGGATCTCCCGCTCGGGACCATCCCCCAAGAACGGCTCCCACATGGGAGTGAGAACGGCGGCAGGATGGATCGAATTGCAGCGAATCGGCAAGCCCTGCTCGGCGCAGTACAGCGCCACCGTCTTGCTATGGTTGCGCACAGCGGCCTTCGAGGCGGCATAGGCAGCCGCTCCAGGAACGCCGACCAAGCCGGAGCGCGAGGAGATGTTGATGATCGAGCCTGCGCTTGCCGATTGCCGCATGACCGGAATGGCATGCTTGCAGCCGAGGAAGACGCCATCGAGGTTGGTGCGATGCACGGCACGCCAGTCCTCGAGCGAGACATGTTCCGGATCGTGCAGAAAACAGCCGCCCTCGAATCCCGTAATGCCAGCGTTGTTTACGAGCACATGCAAGCCTGCGCGCTCGCCCAGAACCTGCGTCATGGCGGCCTGCCACTGACATTCTTCGCGTACATCGAGATGGACGTAGCGAGCCTGACTGCCCAGGGCAGCGGAAAGCCTCTGGCCCGGGGGATCGTCAATATCGCTCAGATAGACGAAGGCACCATTCTCGACAAAGGCAGAGGCAATCGCCGCCCCGATGCCGCGCGCCGCGCCAGTCACCAAGGCTGTCTTGCCCTCGAGTCGTTTCACGATGCGACTCCTCCTTCGTGATCCCCCCTTGGCAACCGAGAGCGGTAGCTGGTTTGGACAAGGCCACTCGGCAAGCGGCGAACTTCGATGACCTCCCAAGCCAAACGGTTTTGAAGACCGTTGAACAGCCCAACGCCGTCACCGAGGATGATAGGCGCCCACGACAGCGTCAGTTCGTCAATCAAGCCATGGGCCAATCCCTGGCGGATAACGTGTCCACCATCCAGATAAACATGCCGCGCGCCTTGCTCCCACAGCCGCTCCAGCACTTCATGCAGTGGACCGGCCTGAGCCATCTCCCCGTGCCGACAAGACAATGGACGATGCGTCAGCACGACGACCCGCTTCCCCGGGTAGGGCCAGAAATCGAAAGACAGCACCTTTTCATAAGTGTTGCGTCCCATCAGCAGCGTATCAATTTCGCGGATCAGGCGCTCGTAGCCGGTTTCCACGGTGCTGTCCGTTGTGTAGGGATCAAGCCAGGTAAGATCGCCATCCGGGCCGGCGATGAATCCGTCGAGGCTCACGGCGAGAAATACGCTGACGACGGGACGATCCATGGAGATAGCGACCCGCATTTAGAATGCCGGAATTTAAGCACACCGATTCAAAGTCGACAAAGGCTGAGCTCCTTCCGGAGGTCGTCCGGCAGGTTCCGGTACAAATCAGTCCTTCAGGTGTCCAGTCTGAAGTGGAGACGACGGGCAACCTATGGCCGGTTGGAGCCGCTCATCTGGACCCACGCGACAGGCAGCAAAGCGTCCCAATTCTGTCACCCAACGCGGAGGCTTGGGCGGCAGCAACCAGGATGGACCCGTCGCTCGCTTGCGGTCGATGGGAGACGGCTCCTGGGACAAATGAGTCGCTCCCCGAGGAAACCGCAAGCGGCGGCAATGCGTCCGGAACGGTCGCCGATCTTGAAGCGTCGAGCAACAGGTCTGGATCGACTCCGAATCTCGCCCCGACTTCTCAGCGTATGTCGCAGCTCGAAAAGATCGGCGGAAATCAGGTGAGTGACTCTAAGAGATCCGTGACATGATCATGTGGGGGAACAACAAACGCGGCCCAGATCAGTCTGTCCACGCCCTAAACCGCGTCAGCTACGAGGCCAGCAGATCCATCCAAGGCCAAAGCCACACCACAACAGCGCATGGACAACGCGACGCGGTTTAGCGGCTGAAGGACGAGCCGAGTCGATCCGCCTCGCCCCAAGGCCGTGCCCGAATCTCGCTCAGACCCAGATCGCGCACCCGGCGCTGTTCATGGGTGGCGATCACCACCGCCGCCCCGCTCTCCACCGCCAGGTCGCGCAGGAGCCCAATCACCCGGTCTGCAAGGCGCGGATCGAGCGCCGAGGAGGGCTCGTCGGCCAGGACGAGAGCCGGTCCATGGGCCAGTGCGCGGCCGATCGAGACGCGCT
>JBGSKP010000521.1:0-2303 GCA_041741175.1 Thiocapsa sp.
TTGGGCCGAACGGCTGTCTTGATGGATGCGGAGGCCGCGGATCCCGACCCCTGATTCGCCCTGGACTGCCGCCGCGAGAGCCGCCACGTCGGCGGCCTCGATGTGGACTCCTCCAATTGAGCCGACCATGTCCGATCAAGCCGAGCGCATTCCTGTACAGGCCCACATCCAGGTGATCGACCGTGCCGCCGCACTGCTTGACGCCATCGCCCGGTATTCCGAGCCGGTCAGCCTCAAGATCCTGGCCGCCGAGTCGGGGCTCCATGCCTCGACCGCCCACCGCATCCTGGCCTCGCTGATCCATAACCGCTTCGTCGAGAAGGACGCAGTCGGACGCTACCGTCTCGGCCTGCGCCTGCTGCAACTCGGGGCGCGTCTGCACGCCAACGTGGACGTGCGCGCCATCGCCCGACCGGTGATGGAGGCGTTGCGCGACCGGCTCGGTGAGACGGTGAACCTGACCATTCGCGAAGGCGATGCGGTGGTCTATATCGAGAAGGCGACGCCGAATCGCATGATCCATGTCCAGCAGCTGGTCGGCTCGCGTGCGCCACTGCATGTCACGGCGGTCGGCAAGCTGATGCTCGGTGCCGCGGGCGAAGAGGCGACCCGCGCCTATGCGCAACGCACCAACCTGCCCGCCTATACACGCAACACTATCAGTACACTTCCGCGCCTGCTCGCCGAGTGCCGCGAAGCGCTGGCGCAGGGCTACGCGCTGGACAACGAGGAGGCGGAACTCGACGTCGGCTGTATCGGCGTCCTGCTCTACGACAGCACCGGCAACGTCAGCGCAGGACTCTCGGTCTCGGCCCCGATCGAGCGACGCCGTCTTGAGTGGGCGGTGGATCTCATGGCGGCCGCCAAGGCGATCTCGGCCGAGCTCGGCTTCCAGCCGTAAGTCCTGGCCGGAGACGACGGTGATCGGAGACCCGGATACCTACCGGCGGTAGGTGAATCAATGGCGCTCTCGGCAGGGCCGGTTTTCTGCAAGCTTAGCCGTCACACCTTCGACCGAAACTCGTCACCGTGCCGCAACATCCCACGATCAGTACGGTTTTCAAAGATGCCAACAGATTCTGTGGATAAGTCTGTGGGGAACGTCTGGCGAAGGCGCGTAAAGGCCCGCCGTGACTGACCTTGAAACAGATTGGTCGGATCTTGATCGATCGATTTATTTTAATAAAAAACAAAGATTTAACGATTTGTGTCCACTTATTGAGGCGGTATACGCCGCCGCGTTCCGGCGGCAGCCGGGCCATGTGTAAAACCGATTTTGTCAAGGCTGTGTGCTGGCTGACTCCGACGCCGAGTCGACCTGCCGCGGCGCGCGGTTACGACCTGCCGATCTGTTGCGACGGTCGGCGTGGGCAGTCGGATAAATCATTTGAATATCCTAATAAATCAACCAACAGGGCGGCTCGGTCGCAGGCTTGCACTTGCCCATGAAAAGGCACAGCATAGCCCGGCGGACAGGACCGATCGGAAGAATCGGCGAACGCCGCGCTTCACCAACCAACCACCGCACCGAGCCATTGCACGGGGAAGTATCAGCGCATGACGCCAAGCGATCTCAAGCCCGTTCGCGACCACATCGCATCCCGCATCATCGGACAAGCCTCCTTCGTCGACAGCATGCTGATCTGCCTGCTGAGCGACGGGCATCTCTTGGTGGAGGGCATGCCGGGTTTGGCCAAGACAACCGCGGTGAAGGCGCTGGCCGATGCGCTTCAGGGCGACTTCCACCGCATCCAGTTCACGCCGGATCTCTTGCCGTCGGATCTGATCGGCACCGACATCTATCGGCACGAGAGGGGCGAGTTCGAGTTTCGGCCCGGTCCGCTCTTCCACAACATCCTGCTCGCCGACGAGGTCAACCGCGCGCCGGCCAAGGTCCAATCGGCCTTGCTGGAGTCCATGGCCGAGCACCAGATCACCGTTGGCCTGAAGACCTATCCGCTGCCCAAGCTCTTTATGGTGCTGGCGACCCAGAACCCAGTGGAGCAGGAAGGCACCTATCACCTTCCCGAGGCACAGCTCGACCGCTTCCTGATGCAGGCCGTCGTGACCTACCCCAGTCGCGACGAAGAGCTGAAGATCCTCGAGCTTGACGCCCGCCAGCAGAAGGAGCCGGAGACCGCACCCGTCGAGCGCCTCAGTCAAACCGACCTCTTCGCGATGCGTCGCGACGTCGCCGGACTCTATCTGGACCCGAAGCTGCACAGTTATATCGTCGACCTGGTGCAGGCGACCCGCCAGCCGAAGCTCTATGACCGGGACCTCGGGCGCTGGTGCCGCTTCGG
>JBGSKP010000522.1:0-3185 GCA_041741175.1 Thiocapsa sp.
GCGAGCAAGCGGCCCAGGCGGCCCGCGAGCTGCGCGAGAGCGACCGGCGCAAGGACGCCTTTCTCGCCACGCTGGCGCACGAGCTACGCAATCCGCTCGCACCGATTCGCAACGCGCTGGATATCCTTCGCTTCAAGGATATCTCTGCACCGGTTGCCATCGAAGCCCGCGAGATGATGTCGCGTCAGCTCGCCCATCTCGTCCGGTTGGTCGACGACCTACTGGAGGTTTCGCGTATCACGCATGGCAAGATTGATCTGCGCAAGGAGCGAGTCACGTTGGCGAGCGTCCTCGACAGCGCCGCTGAAACCGTCCGCCCGCTGATCGACTCTGCCCAGCAACGACTTGAAGTCACGCTTCCACCCCAACCGCTCTGGCTGGAAGGCGATCCGATCCGCATGTCCCAGATCTTCGGGAATCTACTCAACAACGCCATCAAATATACGGATGCCGGGCAGAAGATCCGGGTCGAGGCCAAAATCCACGATGGAGGCGTCCTCGTGTCGGTGCTGGACACGGGAGCCGGTATTCCGGCAGAGCTTTTACCACGAGTGTTCGACATGTTCTCCCAAGGCCATTCGAATCCGTCGCAGGTTCAGGGTGGCCTCGGGATTGGATTGTCTCTGGTGCGAAAACTTGTCGAGTTACACGGTGGTCAGGTCGAGGCCCAGAGCCGGGGACCGGGGCGAGGCAGTGAATTGATCGTCTTCTTACCCTTAGCCCAGCAAGAGGGCAAGGATCAATCGACCATGCGCCCGCTGCCCGCTTCGCGCGAGTCAATGCGGTTTTCCGTACCCTGCCGTATCCTCATCGTCGACGATAACCGAGACGCGGCGCGAAGTCTGGGGATGCTGCTCCAGCTTAGAGGCGCAGAGGTCGACGTGACTTTCGACGGAGCCTCGGCCCTGGAGGCGCTGGACAGACACCCCTCGGACATCGTGATCCTCGACATCGGCATGCCCGGAATGGATGGCCATGAAGTCGCTCGCCGCATCCGCTCACATCCACAACACAGTCAGACCCCTCTGATTGCACTGACTGGACTCGGGGAGGAGGTGGATCGCAAACGCTCCTTCGAGGCTGGTTTCGACCGGCACCTCGTGAAGCCGATCTCATTCGACGCGCTTGACTCGATCCTGCATGACCTCCCGAATCGAGAGCCATCGTCACATCGCCAGCCTCTGGATCGTCCAACCGTTGGGGCGGGCCTCTCGCCTCTGATCCACGATCTGGCCCAACCGCTCAGTTCTGCCGGCTGTTATGCGCTCGCGGCGAAAAGCCTGGCAGCTGGATTGACGGGTAACACAGCGCGCCTCTGCGATGCGCTCCACGGCGTCGACCAACAGCTCAGACTGGCGGGCGTGGTCGTTGAACACCTGCGGGAGGCACTTCGAAGCTGCGATCATGCCGCCATCGCAGAGAAGAGCGGTTTGCGAGATGAAACTCACCACCCCTGAGAGCTGTTCAGACGCAACATCGGCGGCCAACCCGGTATAATCGTGATCGTTGCAATCGATTTCCGGCCTAGCCGACTGGACAGATTACAGGCCAATTTCTAAGGGGGACGCCCAACGTTTCCTCCCGAAGTGACGACACCATCATGAACCAGGAACCGATCGCCTACATCGTCGATGACGATCCCGCGGTGCGAGACTCGATCTGTATGCTCCTGGAATCGGTCGCAATCCGTTCCAGCGGGTTTGCCAGCGCCGAAGAACTCCTGGACTCGGGGTTACTCCAGGCACCCAGAGCGGCTTGCCTGGTCGCCGACGTACGCATGCCCGGCATTAGCGGAATGACGCTTCTGGAACGCTTGCGCGAAGCGGGTATCGTGATCCCGACCATCGTGATCACGGGCTACGGCGATATCCCAATGGCCGTCCGGGCCATGAAGCTCGGCGCTGTTGACTTCATAACCAAGCCTCTGAATGCTCAAGCTTTGCTTGAGCTTGTCCAAAAGACACTGAGCAACGCGAGAGCTTCGTTAGGAGCAGATAGCGATCTGGATATACTCTTGGGACGCTATCACGAGCTGACGCCAAGGGAACAGCAGGTCTTCAATTCCCTTACCGCAGGACAGACGAATCGGATGATTGCCGAAGCGCTCGGCATCAGCGTGCGAACGGCGGAGTTTCACCGTTCGGGGGTCATGAAAAAGATGCAGGCAAGCAATCTGGCGGATCTGACTCTTGCGCGTGTCACGATTCAGGACCGGCTGCCAAAAGAAAAATAGCCAGCCTAATCGCACCTCTCGGTCGGAGGCTCGGGCAAAGCACCGAGCTCAATCCCACCGCCCCCACAAGAAGCCCAAACCCAAGTTAACGATCGGCGGTCGTAAAACCGATGATGGCGGCATCGTCCACGGCAATATCGGCGAGCACAGGCCCGACCTGTTTGCCCATCACCTTCGACATCAGATCCATGTTCATCGCCGCAACATAGGTCTGGCCGTCAGACTTTTCGTAGACCGAGATGGAGCAGGGCGCCATGACCGAAGCGAACTTTGATTCGTCGCTCCCGAACATCCGTGTCGCGACCTGCGGCGAGCACATCTTGATAACCTTCATCCGGCCAGGGTCGGGTTGATGATGCGAGACCAACGACTTCTGAAAATCGAAGGTCTGCGGGACAATCCAGCCGCGCGCCTCGGCATTTTCGACCACGGTGGCAACCGTGGTATCGAAGTCGTACGGACTGCGCGCCTCGTGAATGAACAAGGGACCCATCGAGCAACCGACCAACAGCACCGGCGCAATGACTGACAGGGACAAACGGGATCGCATTGACATCGACTAGCCCTCCACGACAACACTCCCTAGTCAGTATATTAGCATATTCTTTTATTCATGCTGGCGGAGCGACTGGACGTTGTCGAGGGACACGCGAAGCGGCTCGGCCGTACTCAGGTGCAGATCGCGCTGCGGGTAGGCGATCGCGATGCCGGCATCGCGGAACTTGCGGTTGATCGCTTTGTTGATCTCCGAGGTGATCGCCACCCGATTCTCGATATCGTCGATGTAGGCGCGCAGCGTCAGGGTCAGTGCACGGAGAGTAAGCCGGGTTCTTGCCGTCGGTTAGGCGGATGTTTGTGTTCTCGGTTTGCCGCCTGGTTTCCCGGCGGTGCCACATGATCTCGGCCATACGACGGTTCGTTCCCGGCTCCTCGCAGAACCGGACTTGGAGTG
>JBGSKP010000523.1:0-4123 GCA_041741175.1 Thiocapsa sp.
CTCGTCGGCAAGCATGTGTTCCAGTGCAACGAACCCATCATCGAACTGCTCGCTGCCAGTGGGCATCTGTTAGGGCGCGAGCGCTACCGGCACTCGTATCCGCATTGCTGGAGATCAAAGACGCCGATCATCTTCCGTGCTACGCCGCAGTGGTTCATCAGCATGGAGAAGCAGGGGCTGCGCAAGGCCGCCCTGCGCGAGATCGGCCATGTGAGCTGGATGCCCGATTGGGGCCAAAGTCGGATCGAAGGCATGGTCCAAGGCCGACCTGACTGGTGCATCTCGCGCCAGCGCACCTGGGGCGTGCCCATTACGCTGTTGGTCCACAAGGTGACCGGCGCGCTGCATCCGCGCACCGCCGAGCTGATCGCGGAGGTCGCGAGCCGGGTCGAGCAGCAGGGCATCGAGGCATGGTTTGCGCTCGAGCCGGCCGACCTGCTCGGCGAGATCGAAGGTGCGGAGTACGAGAAGGTCCACGACACGCTCGATGTCTGGTTCGATTCGGGCGTCACGCACGCCTGCGTGCTCGAGCATCGCGACGGGCTGCATGCGCCCGCCGATCTCTATCTGGAGGGCTCGGATCAGCATCGCGGCTGGTTCCAAAGCTCGCTCATGACCTCGGTGGCCATACACGACCGCGCACCCTATCGTCAGGTCCTCACCCATGGCTTCA
The DNA here is from genome assembly GCA_041741175.1 of Thiocapsa sp. Classification (GTDB taxonomy): domain Bacteria; phylum Pseudomonadota; class Gammaproteobacteria; order Chromatiales; family Chromatiaceae; genus Thiocapsa. The sequence goes on from JBGSKP010000523.1 coordinate 674, forward strand.
CGGTCGATGCCAAGGGCGAGAAGATGTCCAAGTCCAAGGGCAACGTGGTCAAGCCGCAGGATGTCATGAAGACCCTGGGCGCGGACATCATCCGTCTTTGGGTCGCGGCCACCGACTACCGCACCGAGATGAGCGTGAGCGACGAGATCCTCAAGCGCACCGCGGATGCCTATCGGCGCATCCGCAACACCGCGCGCTTCCTGCTCGCCAACCTCGACGGATTCGATCCGGCGACCGACTGCGTTGCACCCGAGGCCATGATCGAGCTCGACCGCTGGGCCGTGGATCGCGCCTTCCGGCTTCAGGACGAGATCATCGAAGCCTATCGCGACTACCAGTTCCATCTCATTTATCAGAAGGTCCAGCAGTTCTGTGTCGTCGACATGGGATCCTTCTATCTGGACGTCATCAAGGACCGTCAGTACACCACGCAGGCGGACAGCCTGCCGCGCCGCTCCTGTCAGAGCGCGATGTATCACATCGCCGAGGCGATGAGCCGCTGGCTCGCCCCGATTCTCAGCTTCACCGCCGAGGAGATCTGGCAACATCTGCCGGGCGAGCGCACCGAGACCGTCTTCGTCGAGACCTGGTACGAGGGGCTCTACCCGCTCGCCGACGGCGACCCGATGGACCGCGCCTTCTGGGATCAGGTCATCGCGACCCGGCTCGCCGTCGGACCCGCGTTGGAGACCGCGCGCAAGGCGGGACTGATCGGCTCGTCGCTGGATGCCGAGCTGGATCTCTATTGTGCCGAGCCGCTTGGTGCCCTCCTCGCTCGCCTCGGGGAGGAGCTGCGTTTCGCGCTCATCACCTCCGAGGTGCGTCTGCACCCGTCAAGCGAGCAGCCGACCGACGCGGTCGAGACCGAGCTTACGGGACTCGCGGTGCGGGTCAGACCTTCAAAGCACGCCAAGTGCGTGCGCTGCTGGCATCATCGCCCCGACGTCGGCACACACGCCGAGCACCCGGAGCTCTGCGGACGCTGCGTGGAGAACGTCGCAAGCAGCGGCGAGGTCCGCCGCTATGCCTAAGGGTCACGCCTCGGCGGCCCACTCGGGGGATGGCCCGAGCGCCAAAGGCGGCGTCATGAAACGCTGGCTCTGGCTCTCGCTGGCCGTCCTGGTGATGGATCAGGCCACCAAGTGGTTGGTTCTGGGCCTGCTCGAACCCTTCGAGGTCATCGAGCTGATCCCGAATCTCAATCTAACCCTGATGTTCAACACCGGCGCTGCCTTCAGCTTCCTGGCCGATGCCGGCGGCTGGCAGCGCTGGCTGTTCGCCCTCGTCGCGGTCGGCATCACCGTCGCGCTCGTCGTCTGGCTACTGCGCTTGAAGTCGAGCGAGAACTGGCTCGCGCTCGGTCTGGCACTTCTGATCGGCGGAGCGGTCGGCAACCTCATCGACCGGGTCCTGCTCGGTCACGTGATCGACTTTATTCAGGTGTATCTTCCCGTCATTCCGCTCGCCCTCTTCAACCCCTGGCCTTCGTTCAACATCGCGGACAGCGCCATCAGCATCGGCGTGGTGATCATGCTGATCACGACCCTGGTGACACCCGAACGGACATGAAGATCGCCATCCTGTCGCGCAATCCGACCCTCTACTCGACCCGCAGGATCGTCGAAGCCGCACGTGCGCGGGGACACGAGACCAAGGTTGTCGACGTATTGCGCTGCTACATGAACATCACCTCGCACGCACCCTCGATTCACTATCGCGGCGATGAGCTGACCGATTTCGATGCGGTCATTCCGCGCATCGGCGCATCCGTGACCTTCTACGGCACGGCGGTGCTGCGTCAGTTCGAGATGCTCGGGGTCTACCCACTGAACGAGTCGGTCGCCATCAGCCGCGCGCGCGACAAGCTCCGCTCACTGCAACTGCTCTCGCGTAAGGGCATCGGTCTGCCCATCACCGGCTTCGCCCACGCACCGGACGATGTCGAGGATCTGATCAAGATGGTCGGCGGCGCCCCGCTGGTCATCAAGCTGCTGGAGGGCACCCAGGGCATCGGCGTCGTGCTGGCCGAGACCCAGCAGGCCGCCGAGAGCGTGGTCGAAGCCTTCATGGGGCTCAAGGTCAACATCCTGGTTCAGGAATACATCAAGGAGGCGAACGGCGCGGATATCCGCTGTTTCGTGATCGGCGATAAGGTCGTCGCGAGCATGAAGCGCCAAGCCAAGCCGGGCGAGTTTCGCTCCAACCTGCATCGCGGCGGCAGCGCCTCCCTGATCCGCATCACGCCGGAGGAGCGCTCGACCGCCACGCGAGCCGCCAAGATCATGGGCCTGAACGTCGCCGGCGTGGACATCCTGCGCTCCCACCACGGCCCGGTGGTGATGGAGGTCAACTCATCGCCGGGGCTCGAAGGGATCGAGCGCGCCACCGGAAAGGACATCGCCACACAGATGATCGAGCTTGTCGAAAAAAACGCCGGACTTGGTAAGACGCGGACGCGGGGGCAGGGTTAAGGGTTCGGGGTTCGGGGCTCAGGGCTCAGGGCTCAGGGCTCAGGGCTCAGGGCTCAGGGCTCAGGGCTCAGGGTTTGATCTGATAGTGGTTTTCTGGCACCTGCATCCCGGCTGCGGGTGCCTGTAGGATCTGAAGGAGCCTGAGGTGCGCATCAATTCGCATCGACACACCGGTCGTTCGTTGCAAAGTCGATCGGCCGGAAGCCATGCCTCCACGCGTCACGAAGCGGCGCCCCCCGGGATCGACGACGTGCAGTCGCCCTCTTCCACCGCCCCGACGGCCGCCGAGGTCGCGCTGAACGCGCTTCGGCCGGTCGTAGAAGCGGTTTCCAGTCGCTTAAAGCGCCCACAACGCATCGGTTTTCTTTGCTCCGGCCGGAGCGATGATCGACAACGACCGCTTAGGTGATTCCGACAGATCGTGGAACCACACTTCGACGAATCCCCTGCGCCGGGTAGACGCGTGGCTTGGCCACGCTCAACCGAGTAGCGATTCGGGAATAGGTCCCCTGTTAAACCGCGCTCAGCGCGGTATGCGATATTTTTGGATGGGATCGGCCTCTGCAGACTTGACGACCGTTGGAGCCGGCGCGGTTTAAGATATTAAAAAATATATTATTTTAAGCCGCGTCTCCGCTAAGAGTTGTCGATGCAGCAAATGTAGAGCTCACTCGAAAATAAGCATCTCGCTCTGGACGCGGTTTAGCTCTCGCCCGGCGCCGACCGTCGCACACCGCCCAGACAAGCGTCGATGCGCGCGGAGTCGCCACGCTCGGAGCAGGAACGTCTGCCATCAAACACCCGACACGACACCCGGCACAGACTCAGGTGCTGAGCCACTGCATCAGGCATGATGCACAGTGCGACCACCGATCCGCTGCGGAGCCTGAACGTGAACAGACGCACCTTTCTCTCGGTTTCCCTGGCCGGCGCCGGCGCCATCATCACGGCGCCTGGCCGCGCGGACCGGTGTGCCGTG
>JBGSKP010000524.1:0-10955 GCA_041741175.1 Thiocapsa sp.
CCTTCGGGAGATTCGCGCCGAAGGGGATCGCCGAGGGCGCGATGGTCTCCCAGCCGCGCGCGTCGCCCTCCGGGATGTGGTCATCCCCGTCCCACGGACGGTTCGCGCTCGCCTTGCGGCCGGCATGGCCGATCTGAATGCCCGGAACCGCTCCAGCCGCTTGGATGGCCTCGACGATCGGAACCATCGCCTCTCCCTGCTCGTCGCTCCAGAGACCGGTGCAGTTGGGCGTGATGCGCCCTTCCGGGGACACCGCGGTCGCCTCGACGATGACCAGACCGGCGCCGCCGCGTGCCAGACCCGCGAGATGCACCAGATGCCAGTCGTTGACGAGGCCGTCGATCGCCGAGTACTGGCACATGGGCGGCACGGCGATGCGGTTACGCAGCGTCACGTCCTTGAGCGTGAAGGGTTGGAACAGAGCGGACATGGTCACTCCATGGTCAGGTGGTCGAGAGCTTTGGACAGTCTCTCACGGGGACACGAAGATCACCGAGAAACAACCTGAGCTCCGTGTCTCCGTGAGAGATATGCGAAGACGGCGGGTCGACGGCGGCAGGAGCCAGCACAGCCCGGCCCCGAAAAGCAGCCCGGTCGCCGCGCCTCGGATGAGGCTTCGCCCATACTCAAGCACCGGATCCGAGCCGCTTCTCCATGAAGCGGTATTTCACCGCGCGCTCGCCCGCGCTCCCCGCGCCGAAGCCAAGCGCGCGATAGAGCGCCTCAGCGCCGGGATTGTCTTCTCGCACCTCAAGCGTGAGCTTGCAGCAGTCCCGACGCCTCCCCTCCGCCTCGATCGCCTCCAGCAGCGCGGTGGCGATGCCCCGGCCCCGATGGCTCGGGAGCACCGCCAGATCGTGGATATTGAGCAGTGGCCGGGCGCGGAAGGTCGAGAATCCCTGAAAACAGATCGCCAGCCCGACGGCATCCTCGCCGTCGAAGGCCAACAGCACGAGATGATCCGATACGCCTCGCAGGGCCGGCACCAGACGGTCCTTCACATCCTCGGATAGCAGCTCGCCGGCGCCCATGGCATCCCAGGCATAGGCGTTCAGCAATGTCACGACGGCTTGCGCGTCGTCTGATCGATTGAGATCGGCGGGCCGGATCGGACCCGAATAACGCTGTTCATGCATCCAGATTCCCCCTGTGTCGCATCGCTGTCGACGCTGATCTTCAATCGACCTGCCTCCACTCCGCGGTGCTCGCCTATAATCGGCCGAACCCGCACGCGTGCGGCGCACCGAGCGACCCCGACAGAGGTGCAACAGTCGGGGCCTAATCAATCCGCGATCCCAACGGCCCGGCAGCGCTGCCGCGCGCGGCGGGTGACCGGCGACGATGGAGACGAGGATCCGTGGCATCGATCGAGCGCGTCATGCGATTGCGAAGCGAGCTGGAAGCGCGCTTGTTGTGGATCTCGTTGGGCGCGACCCTCGTCATCGCCGGACTCGGCATCCTGTTCGGGCTGATGGCACGGTCGACCGCCATTGTGTTCGACGGCTTCTTCTCGCTCGTGGATGCCGCTGTCACCTGGTTGACCCTCGTGGTGGCAAGGCTGGAGGCCGGCCAGGGTGATCGACGTTTCCAGTACGGTTTCTGGCATCTGGAGCCGATGGTGATCGCCTTGAAAGCATCGGTGCTCATCGTCCTCGTCGCGTACGCCTTCGTGAGCGCGGTGAACAGTATCCTCAAGGGCGGATACGAGCCCGAGTTCGGCACGGCGCTCGTCTACGCGGGCGCGGTCGCCCTGATCTCCTACGCGATGTGGTGGTGGATGGGCCGTCAGGCGGAGCGCATCGACTCGGGTCTGGTGCGCCTGGACGTGAAGGCCTGGCTGATGTCGGCCCTGATCACCACCGCGCTCCTGGTCGCCTTCGCCGCGGCGTTGACGATGAAGGGCACCGACGCGGAACGCTTCATCCGCTATGTCGATCCGATCGTGCTGGCCATCATCGCACTCTTTCTCCTGCCGTTGCCGTTCCGCGAAGCACGCGAATCGTTCGCGGAAATCCTGGTGATCAGTCCGTCGGATCTCGATACCCGTGTGTGCGAGGTGATGGCTGACTTCATCGCCCGCCACGGATTCCCCGATTACCGCAGCTATGTCTCCAAATCCGGCCGGGCTCGTTTCATCGAGATCTCGGTCCTGGTGCCACCCGACCTGCAATTGCCGGTGGCCGAGATCGATGCACTGCGACACGAGATCGGCGATGCCATCGGCGGTGCCGGCGCGGACCGCTGGCTGACCATCGTCTTTACGGCCGATCCGGAGCATCTCTAAGAAGCGAACAGGACGCCTTGTCCGCCAATGCGCTGCGCCCGTGGACGACGACGGACAAACCACGGGCGCAGCATCGACGTTGGCACAGCGCGTCGACGCCGCTATGGCATCAGCCGATCCCGCGAAACCGGATACACCGGCGTGATGCCGAATGGCTCATCGGCTTGCGGATCAATGTCGATCCAGAGTCCGCCGACCACAGGGGAGCCGGGCACCTCGGCCCGCACAAAACGCCCAAACGACTCGCCCGTCGCGGGGTCGATCAGCGGTCGATCATGCTTGAACCGGTGGGTGTCGCCGTGGATGGCAAGCACCGGACCAGGATAGGCGTCCATCAGCTCTACCAGCGCACGCTGCAACCCCACAAAGCCATACGGCGGGTCATCCCCTTCGACAAGCGGATTTGCAAAAAGCGGGTTGGCTTGGAACATCAGCACCATCGCACGCGCCGTACGAGCATTTGCCAGCACAACCGTCTCGTGCAGAAAGCGACGATTTGCCGCATCGCGGGCCTCGAATTCAGCAACCGCTGCGGGATCCGCAGGACGATAGCCGTTGTTGCTGCCGACGATGTGGAGCGCGACAAAAAGGATCTCGTCGCGCATGAAGGCAATGTTCTCGGGATAGGCCAGCCCGTCGTCTCCGGTTGCGCGTTCGGCCCCCAGGCGTTCGAGCCGCAGCACCCCCTGATCGCCATAGAACACCTCGCGCACGCGCGCCAGTCGCATAAGCGGATCGTGGGCACCGGCGTCCTCGCGATGACAATCAGTCCATTCATTGTCGCCCGGCGTATAAACGACGGGCACGGGCTGAGCGCGGAAAATATCCGCAATCTCGAATAGATTGGTGTCACTGCAGGGTGCTTTACCAGCCTTGATGTCGCCGACATGGATCAGAAAAGGCGTGCCCTCGGCGACGGCCCGATCAAAGAGATCCCGAAGCTGATCGGCCTCCGCGGGGAGATAGGGCAGATCGCCCACGGCGAAAAACCGCAGCGTCCCTGTCCAACCGGGCGAGGCGCCAGACAGGATCACGACAGTCGCAAACAGACAGACCGAGGCACTGAAACGCAGACGCATCGAGTTCAACTCCTGTGTCGATACCCTCGGCGGATATCCGAAGACCGACCCCACGCAGCAGGATCCGTTATCATCGTGGAATGATAACGCCTAATCCCACCCCTTACGCCGACCTGAGCCCTGATGTCGTGCTCACGGCGATCGAGAGCATCGGTCTGCCAACCGATGGACGCCTGCTCGCCCTGAATAGCTACGAGAACCGGGTCTATCAGATCGGGATCGAGGATGCCCAGCCGATCATCGCCAAATTCTACCGGCCTGAGCGCTGGAGCACCGAGGCGATCCTCGAAGAGCATGCGTTTACCCTGACGCTGGCCGAGCATGAGATTCCGGCCGTGCCGCCCGCGCTCATTCATGGACAGACGCTGCACGAGCATGCCGGATACCGCTTTTCCGTCACACCACGACGCGGCGGACGCACGCCGGAACTCGATGATTCAAATACATTGGAATGGCTCGGACGTCTCCTCGGACGGATCCACGCCATCGGCGCACTGTCGCCCTTCGCGCATCGCCCGACGCTCGATATCCGGTCTTTCGGCGAGGAGCCAAGGGGCTTTCTATTGGAGCATGACTGGATCCCGTTAGACCTGATGCCCGCCTACACCAGCGTCGTCGATCATGCCCTCGACGGCGTGCGCGCCTGCTACGACCGGGCCGGCTCAACCAGGCTGATCCGGCTGCACGGCGATTGCCATCGCGGCAATCTGCTCTGGACAGACGCCGGTCCGCACTTCGTCGATTTCGACGACGCCCGGATGGGGCCGGCGATTCAAGATCTGTGGATGCTGCTCTCGGGGGATCGCAGCGAAATGAGCGGCCAGCTCGCCGATGTCCTCGCCGGCTATGAAGATTTCTTCGAACTCGACTATCGCGAGCTGCATCTGATCGAGGCCCTGCGCACCCTGCGGATTATCCATTACGCCGCCTGGCTCGCCCGGCGCTGGGAAGACCCCGCCTTCCCCGCCGCCTTTACCTGGTTCGGCGCACCACGCTTTTGGGAAGAGCACATTCTGCAACTGCGTGAGCAGATCGCGGCGATGGAGGAAGGGCCGTTATGGGCGAGCGGTCAACGTTAATCGGCAGAGCACCCGTGCGGGACCGGTGAAGAACGCGCAACGCGACAACCCGCACTCTCACGCAAGTGCTCAGCGGCGGGTCTGTCAAATCAAAAACAGGATCGCCTCGAACGCCACACTAGGTACGCAACGTCGGGGCGACCATCACTCGCAGGGCCGAATGATGGTCAGTGCCGAGTGATGGCGGCCTAGAAAAGCGGATTCTCGGTCGGCGCATCTCGAAGCCAGTTGGTTCCATTGCCGAGCTGACCCTGTGCATTGGCTCCCCAACCCCAGAGGCTACCATCCTGTTTGAGGGCAATCGAATGAACTCCACCGCCGGCAAAGCCCGCAACCTGATCCAAGACCTTCCTCGGTCTCAGGCTGTCGCGTCGAGTGCCGTTGCCGAGCTGGCCACTGTTGTTTCGACCCCATGACCATAGTGTCCCGTCTTTTTTCAACGCCAGCGAGTGGTACGCGCCCAGTCTGACCGCCGCCACGTTCGTCATGATTTTGGTCGGAACCCGCCGATCCGTTTTGGTCCCGTCTCCGAGCTGGCCGTAGGTGTTATGGCCCCAGGCCCAAAGACTGCCATCGGCCTTGACCGCCATCGAGTAGCCCCGGCCTGCTGCCACTGACGATACGCCAGTCATGATCTGAACGGGTCGGAGACGCGTGGTGACAGAGCCATCACCGACCTGACCGTAACGGTTGGTGCCCCAGGCCCAGAGGCTTCGATCGCTCTTTAGCGCCAGCGAGTGCAACCAGCCGGAGGCCACGCTCGAAACGCCGGTTAAGACCTGAACGGGCCGCAAACGACTGACCGTCGTGCCGTCTCCGAGCTGCGCCCAGTAGTTCCAACCCCATGTTAATAAGGCGCCATTGGACTGCACCGCCATCGAGTGGCCGACACCTCCGGCGACAGCAACAACCGAACCCAAAATCTTCACCGGGGTTCGGCGGTTCGTTTGAGTGCCATCGCCAATCTGTCCCTTGTCGTTCAGGCCCCAGACCCACAGACTCTTGTCCTTTTTGATGGCCAGCGTGTGGTCATACCCTGCCTCGACAGTACCGACGCCGCTCATGACTTTAACCGGTGAGTATCGGGTTGCCGATGACCCGTCGCCGACCTGGCCATAACCATTGATACCCCAGGCCCAGAGACTCGCGTCAGCCTTGACGGCGAGGCTATGCCGGTTCCCGGCTGCAATGCGTTTCATCGCCGACGTGCTCGACGCGGCCACACCCACGGCCTCAGGCGAAACCGATGTTGCGGCCTGCGCTTTGCCCAACAGGGTATCTCCGAACACAAGACCCAGAGCGCAGACAAGAGAGATACCGAGCATGCCCGAGACCACGCGACGCGGCAGTCGACTATCCGAAAGTTGAAACAACGACATGAGATGACCCTGAATAAGGTTTGGCGGGAGCACAATCATCACGGCCGAACGGCCACCGGACGCTCGCTCACGACGGGAAGAGGGTTGCGATACAAGGCCAGGTAGGATATGCGAAAAACCAGGCTTTTACCATGCGCCAAACCATTTTTTTAGGGATTACCCTACATCGCTTGGCTTTCGGTAATCAGATAGATCTCGATACGCCGGTTGCGTTGGCGCGATGCGACGGTCCGATGATCCCCGATGGGGCTTGTTCCGCCCAAGCCTTCGACCTCGAGGCGCTCCGCAGCGACACCCATCGCCACGAGCGCATCCCGAACCGAACGGGCCCGCTCTTGCGAGAGTTCCAGGTTACGCGATGCACTCCCCTTGTTGTCGGTATGCACCTCGATTCTGGCCCGCAGCGCGGTCTGTCGCACCAGGACATCGGCGATCGCATCCAAGGTTTGCGATCGCTCCACCGGCAGCACGCTCTCGCCAGCTCGAAAGCGAATCTGCGTTTCGTCGAGCCTGATCAATCGACCGCGATCGGTCTGGATCGCACCGAGCGCCTTGAGGTCCTCGTCCAGGCTGTCGGCATTGAGCGACGCCGGCGTTTGGCTCCATTCCGGGGCCGATTCGGAGCCCGCTGCCGCCATCTGCACCTGCCTGAGCCTATCCCCCTGAGCGGCTAGCGCCGCCTCGAGCGCCTTGTGCTGCTCATGCAGGCTCGCGACCTCGCCTTCGAGATGCGCGATCTTGTCCCATGCCTCGGTCAAGCGCGCGTCCAACAGCGCGGAGTCGGTTTGCCGAGCGCTCTGCGCGACCGGCATATCGCCCCTGTCCGGCGCCGGGCTGTCGGCGATGGCCTCAGGCTCCGTCGAGGCGACAACACTCGGCGGGGCCTCGCGTCCCCGGCCGAAAAACAGGAGCAGAACAACAGACGTCAAGACGACGGCAAGCAAGGCCACGACGATCCGAATCGATTGCGACGCGGGTTTGGCGTTGGGCATGGTGCATCCTCTAAAGCTGAATTGTTGCGGGTACTCGACAACCTCCGGAGCAGGATTGCATACACCCGTGACGACGAGACAAACTACCTGAACATCCCGCGTGCGGGGCGGCGGCACGCATGAGCGGACGAGACAACGGATGCTCCTTCGGCGCAATATATACCCAACTCGCAGCGCCCATTACCCGAGGCGGGGTGCGATGCAAAAAAAGCCCGACCCGTGGCCTAGGTGCCCCGTTTTGTTGGACTGCTCGCGAGCGTAGCGGCTAATCTGATCGCGCGCTCTCAGCGAAAATCGTCTTCCGAGATTTAACCCGACGCGTCATCGTTGCGTCTGCAGAGATCCAATCTATGTCGTCCCCGATCTCGCCTCGCTGGTCCTGGCTCATCCCTTTCATGACGTGGCTGCCCGGGGTCGGGCGCACCGAGATCAAGGCAGACGCCCTCGCAGCCATCATCGGTGCCCTGGTTGTCCTGCCGCAAGCAGTTGCCTTCGCGACGATCGCCGGCATGCCGCCTGAGTACGGACTCTACGCCGGCATGGTCCCGGCCATCATCGCGGCCTTGTTTGGCTCCTCGCGCCACCTGGTCTCTGGACCGACCACGGCGGCCTCCGTCGTCTTGTTCTCGGCCCTGTCGGTGATGGCCATGCCGGGGTCGCCGGATTATGTGACGCTCGCCTTGACCCTGACCTTCATGGTCGGCCTCATGGAGCTTGCGCTCGGGCTGGCGCGCATGGGGACGCTGGTCAACTTCATCTCCCATTCTGTGATCGTGGGCTTCACCGCGGGGGCGGCACTCCTGATCGCCGCCAAGCAGCTCAAGCACTTTTTCGGCATCGAGATGGATAGCGGCGGACATCTGCACGACATCCTGATTCAATTCGGCACTCATGTGCTCGAGATCAACCCGGCGACCACAGTCGTGGCCGTCTCCACCCTGCTGATCGGCATCGCTTTCAAGCGCTGGTTGCCGCGCATCCCGTACATGATCGCGGCCATGCTCGGCGGCAGCCTGGTCGCGTTCGGGCTCGACGCCTGGCTGGGCAACGCGGTCACGGGCATCGCGACAGTCGGGGCCTTACCGGCGGGTCTTCCGCCGCTGTCGGCGCCGAGCCTGACCTTCGATCACATCAAAGAGCTGGCGCCGACCGCGCTGGCGGTGACCCTGTTCGCATTGACCGAAGCGGTCTCCATCGGTCGGTCGCTCGCCGCCCGCGGCGGCTATCGCATCGACGGCAATCAGGAGTTCATCGGCCAGGGCTTATCCAACATCGCCGGCTCCTTCTTCTCGGCTTATGTCGCGACCGGCTCCTTTAACCGCAGCGGCGTCAACTATGCCGCCGGCGCCCGCACACCCCTGGCCGCCATTTTCGCCGGCGTGCTCCTGATAGGGATCGTGCCCCTGGTCGCGCCTTATGCGCGCTATCTGCCGACCGCTGCGATGGCCGGACTGCTCTTCCTGGTCGCCTGGGGTCTAATCGATTTCAAAGAGATCGGGCACATCCTCAAGGCATCCAAGCGCGAGACCGCAGTCCTGGCGGTGACCTTTTTCTCGGCGCTGTTCCTGGAGCTGGAGTTTGCAATCTTTTCCGGCGTCCTGCTTTCGCTGGTGCTCTACCTGGATCGCACCTCCAAGCCGCGTATCGTCAATCTGGCACCGGATCCGCGCTTGCCCAATCGCGCCTTTTCGTGCGAGCCGGACGTGGCGCAATGTCCGCAATTGCGCATCATGCGGATTGATGGGTCGCTGTTTTTCGGCTCGGTCGCCCATGTGGAGAGTGAATTCGACCGTTTGCGTGCCACGCACCCGCAGCAGAAGCATCTGGCGATCCTTGCCGATGGCATCAACTTCGTCGACCTGCAGGGCGGGGAAACCCTGGTTCGTGAGGCCAAACGGCGTCAGGCCGACGGCGGCGGGCTTTATCTGATCAATGTGAAGACCGGACTTTGGGAGGCGCTCGAGCGCTGCGGCTGTATCGATGCGACCGGCGGGCGGAATGTCTTCCAGGCCAAACAGGCCGCGATTCGTGGCATCTATCAGAAGCTCGATAAATCCGTCTGTGCCACCTGCCCGAAGCCGATCTTTATCGAGTGCGGCGTACGCTCAGCGAAAGCCCCGGTCAACGCACTCTAAAACCGCCCTCTGGAAAAGCGCCGATCAATTGCGCCTGACCGAGTCCAGCAGAGCGCGATACACGCGTAGCGTCGCGGCATGGATCCGGGTCGCGTCGAAGCGCTCCTCGGCGATGGCGCGCGAGCGGGCGCCGAAGCGCTGCCGCAAATCCGCATCCTCGATCAACGGCTTCAACGCCTGCGCCAGCGCGTTCGCATTGCGCACCGGAACCAGAAGTCCGTTTACACCGGCTTCGACTGCCTCGCGACAGCCGGTCGCATCCGTTGTCACTAAGGGAAGTCCAGCCGCAGCGGCCTCGATCAGAAATTTAGGCAGACCCTCACGGTAGTAGGACGGTAGGCAGGCGATGTGGGCCCGTGCCAGGACGGCGGGCATATCGGCCCGATAGCCCCACCACTCGATGGCGCCCTCGCGTTGCCAGTCGAGAAGCTGCGCCTCTGATACCGATGTCGGGTTGCCGGGATCGGGTTTGCCGACCAGCACGAACCGCGCCCTGCTCCCCTGCCCTTGGAGCAGGCGGGCCGCAGCCACGAGTTCCCCGACCCCTTTATCCCAGAGCATTCGCGAGGCCAGAATCACGACCACCGGCTCCGGCGGCTCGCCTTGCGGGACGAAGCGCGCCACGTCGACCCCGGACCCCGGAATCAGGGTTGGCTCCACGCCGGTCAGCCGACGAATCTGGGCTTGATCGTCGGGGTTCTGTACCAGAACCCGCACATTCGGTGCCGCCAGCAGTGCACGGTAAGCACCGCCGACCAGGCCACGGACCAGCCGGGCGCGCGGTGCGTCGGAGGTGAAAAGATACCCCATCCCGGCCACACCATTGACGACTGCCGGCACACCGGCGAGACGCGCCGCCAGCGTGCCGTAGAGCACCGGCTTTTGCGCGATGTTGTGCAGCAGATCAGGGCGCAGGTCCCTGAGAATCCGCGTCACCTGCAGGATGCTGCGCAGCTCGCGCAAGGGATGCATGCCTTTGCGCGAGACCTCCAGAGGGATCAGGTCAAGCCCGGCATCGCGGATGACCCCGCCATGCGCATCCACCGCGGTGATAACGGTCACCGCAAAGCCGGCCTCCCGGACCGCGCGCGCCAGGGCCAGATAGTGATGACAGAAATACCAGTCGACGGTGACGAAGAACGCGACTCGCCTGCTGTCGGGCGCACTCATCTGGCCGCATCCACTACCGGAACTGTCCGCGTGGCGTCAAGCCAGGCCTGAAACATGAGCACGTCCCACAGATAATAGGACCAGTTGCGTCGCCCGGCCAGGTGCTCCTCCCATTGGGTGCGGATCGGCTCGGGGTTCAGGAGACCATCGGCGTGCAGGCGATCGCGGGCGAGCAGCGCCTCGGCCCATTCGCGCAGCGGCCCGCGCAGCCAGTGTTCGAGGGGGATCCCGAACCCCATCTTTGGCCGGTCGAGAAGCTCGGGCGGGCAATAGCGCTCGCAGATGCGACGCAAAGGGATCTTGCCGAGCCGCCCCCGCACCTTCCACTCCAGAGGCAACGACCAGGCCAGTTCATAGAGGCGGTGATCCAGCAGCGGCACGCGCGCCTCCAGGCTCACCGCCATGCTGGCCCGATCCACCTTGACCAGGATGTCGTCCGGTAGATAAAGGACACTATCCATAAACATCATGGATTCGGTAATGGACCCGGTGCGCGCCCGGCGGCTCGGATCGGTCAGCACCGTCGCGGGTTCGCGGGCGCCGATAACCACGCCGGCGGGATCCTTCCAGTGCGAGATCATGCGCAGATAGAGCGCCTCGGGCGAATCCCCGGTCAGCACATCAATCGCTTTGTGCAGCCGGTCGCCTGGGTTGGCGATCGCGAGGGGTCCGGGGAGCAGCCGACCGAATGGACGCAATAGGCGGTCCCAGGTTCCCGTGCCGACCCCGGTCACGGCGCGGGCCAGGGCGCGGCGCAGTCCAAGTGGGAGCTTGCCGATCCGCCGCCAGGTGTCGCGTGTCCACAGATAGCGCGAGTAGCCCCCGAACAGTTCGTCC
>JBGSKP010000525.1:0-11330 GCA_041741175.1 Thiocapsa sp.
CCCCGGCTGGAGTCAGGCGCCGGCGTGAGCGCGGGCAAGCCACGCGCCCACGGTGAGGTGGCTTCGTGCGGTCTCGGCAGGGATGATATTTCTCGGATATCACCTAAGGGTTCACTCGGCGTGGTCGCGCGGCTGCTGCGCCGGCGGGATCTGATCCGATGCCGCGCCGGGCGACGCCTGGCTGGCATCCAGGTGTGCGCCATGGACGTTGAAGCGGGCTTCGACATCAAGGATGTGCGCCTTAGCCTGGGCGAAGTCGAGCCCGTCCGGCGCGGGCTCCGGTTGGGCGCCGAGTCCGTATTCCATCGGCGTGACCTGGCCGCGGAGATAGGTCGCGGTGCGCGCATCGATCCAGTCGCCGGTGCGCCAGTCGTTCACCCAGATCTCGGTGGCGGGGTCGTCGCGCTCGGCACGCTCTTCGAGCCAGATCAGCGCGCATCCGATATCGTCGAAGCGATAGACGCGCGAGCGACCGTCCAGTGTCGGGACACGCACCTGAGCGGAGTGCAAGCGATCCGAGAGGACCATGCGGCAACGCTCGCAGGCATCGCGGTCCCATTTGACCTCGACAGGCCCCTGTCCCGGATCGCCGCCGCAGGCGGCGAGCAGGAGCACCACAATGGCGAACAGCAGGCCGCTGGACAGTCTCCGCCCGTGGGCGCGTGGCTTGCCCGCGCTGCTATCCGCTCCGGGATCAATGGGATTGGAGCGAACCTGAGGCCGAGCGCGGGCAAGCCACGCGCCTACGCATCGATGGATGCTAAAGATCGGAACCGATCCATTTCCTGCCGGACGCGGTTTACGCATACGCCACCTCGGCCAGCCGCGGCTCGCTCGCCGCATCCAAGCGGATGGAATCAAGCAGCGCGGCATAACGCGACAAGAGCCCGAGGAACCGCAGTCGGTCCGCTCCGGCGACCCAGCCGTCCCAGGTGATGCCCTGATCGTTGCTGCGCAGACCCCAAGGCGTGACCGCACGCGCGAAGGCATCGTCGGCACGGGTCAGGACCAGGCGGCAGCGCAGGCGGCTGGTGAGATCGACCAGGTCCGCGACGCGATCGTCGAGCACCACCAAGCCCTGGTCCATCTCGATGACCCGGTTCACGAGTGCGGCGACCTCGTCGAGACGGTGACTGGAGATCAGCATGGCGACCTGCTCCTGGCGTTCGGCGAGGAACTCGAAGAAGATGTGCCGCGCGTCGGGGTCCAGGTTGGCGGCGGGCTCGTCCATGACCAGCAGCTCGGTATCCCGACCCAGGGCGATGCTGATCAGGAGCTTTTGCTTTTGGCCGCCCGAGAGCTTCACGAAGGGCTGGTGCCGAAACGCCTTCGCATCCAGCCCGAGCCGTGTTGCGACCGCCTCCATGCGGCGTGGATCCGCGCCGCAGACCCCGGATGCGAACTGAATCAATTGCCCGACCGGCATCTTGAGCGGCGGCGGCAGCTGCGGCACGAAGCCGATCTTGCCGAGCACCTCGCGTCGGTGCTCGCGCGGGTCCAGATCATCGACGCGGACCTTGCCCTGACAGACATATTCCCCGAGCAGGCAGCGGATGAGCGTGGTCTTGCCGGCCCCGTTGGAGCCGACCAGGGCGACGCGATGTCCGCGCTCGATGACGAGGTCGACCCCCTTCAGAACGGTCTGGCGACGAAAGCGTTTGCTGACCTGCTCGAAACGGATCATAGGGCCTTCTCCAGTCCCTTGAATTTGTAGCTCAGCGAGCTGGTCGGGCAGATGTCGACGCAGAGACCGCAGCGGGTGCAATCGGCACCGATGTCGGTGGTGAGCCCGGTCGCCCGACCACGGATGGTCACATCGAGCACATGCGGCACCAAGCAGACACTGCGACAGTCGCCCTCATGGTGGCAGCTCTGCATGTTGTACTGCACGCGTAGCGGCGAGATGACACCGACCAGACCGTAGGTGATGCCGATCGGGCAGACATAGCGACACCAGGCCCGGCGCGAGAGCAGCACCTCGAAGGCCAGCAGGGCGAGGATCCAGAGCAGCGCCAGGCCGGGACCGTAGATGAGGGCGCGGCTGAGGATTCCGGTCGGCGAGATGGTCTCGAAGACGGTGTAGCCGGTCAGCAGCGCGAGCAAGGCGAAGATGACGTAGAAGACCGCCCGCACGGTGCGATGGAACTGGATGTCGATCGCCCAGCCGCGCTTGGCGAGCCACAGATGGAGCGACTCGGCCCATTCGGCGACCAGGTGATAGGGGCAGACCCAGGAGCAGAAGGTCCGCCCGCCGAGCAGGATCCAGAGCACCAGGACGGTCAGGGTGCCGATCAGCAGGTTGATGACGATGTGCTTGTAGGCGAGCGTGACCTGCAGCGCGGAGTTGAGATCGGCAAGGTGAAAGCCGATGACGCGCGAGGCGGTCAGCGCGCCTTCGACCAGTTGTACGTCGAGCACGTAGGACACGACGAACAGCAGATTCACGACGATCAAGGTGATCCAGCGGCGATTGCGCCATTTGTGGCGGCTCGGGCTGCGCGCGTGACCGGCTTCGACCGCGTGCAGGGCTTCCCGCGTCAGCGGAGTTTTGCGCTTCTCTTTATAGATCAACTGGATCGGGATCGGGATCTGCTCGGGTGCAGGCTTGATCGGTTTGAGTCCCACCAACTGCCGCAGCGATTCGACGAAATAGCTCATTGGAAGTCGGCGCTCCGGTGGATGTCCACGACGATGGCGGCGGGCTCGGCGGGACAGACCATCTCGCAGACCCCGCATCCGACACAGCCATCCAATACGACCGGGGTTGCGGAGAGTCCGTCGGGCTTCGGCTCCAACCGGATGGCGTGGAGCGGCGGGCACTGGTTGGGATCGCCCGAGGGCGGGGTCCCGGCCTCGCATTGGGCGATGCGGATCTCGATCGGGCAGAGGCGCACACACAAATCGCACAGCGGCAAGTCGAACGGATGGTCCGCAATCCGAATGGGATTCCAGCGGTCGACGGACTCGAAACGCAGCAAGGCAGGATGATCCGGGCCTCGGGCCTCGCCTTTGAGGGGCAGCCCGCGCACGGCGAGACAACCGCCCGGACGGGCGAGGCGGGCGAAGCCCATGCGGGTCTCCGCCGGATAGTCGATGTCGTGCGTCAGTGCCCCGGTTGGACAGGCCAGCACGCATTGCAGCCCGTCGCAGGAGAAGTCACAGGATTGGTTGCGCGCCTCGATGTAGGGCACGCCGAGGCCGACACCGTCGTCGATGTCGGCTAGCTTGATCGCTTCGACCGGACAGACCTGTACGCACTGACCGCATTTGATGCAGGCGGAGAAGAACTCCTGCTCTTCGAGCCGATCCTTGAGTGCGCCAGGCGGGCGCAGACGCGCATTCGCTTGGCCGATCAGCGGGATGAGTCCGGCAAGCGAGGCCCCGACCATCCCGACGAGGAGGGCGGTGCTGCGCAGGAACTCACGTCGTCCTTGGTCGCGCAGCTTCTTGGTCTTGCGCTTCGGTTTCGGGTTCTGCTTCTGCTTCGGTTGAGCAGTGGCTGTCTCGTTCATCGTGGGTCGACCTCTCAATCCCGCCCGAGCGAGCGGCGCAGGGCCTCGTAGGCGTCATAGCCGCCCGGCGCAGCGGCCGGGGCCGGCGCCGGCGCGTCGGGTTCCTCATCTGGATCCAGAGCCCAATCCGAGCTGCTCTCCGCACCCGCCAAACCGGCTTGCGGCACGGCGAGCACGACTTCGGTGTCCGCGCTCCAGAGCGGATGCTCGTCGCGCACCAGAAGATCCGGAGTCGTAAAGGGGGCGAGGCGCTCAAGGAAATCGATGACTTCAAGCATCGGGGACCCCTTGAAGAACTGCGCCGGGGGCACGTCCATCCAGAGCCGATCGGCGAAGGCTTGAATGGCATGCGGCGAGTCGCCGACGCCGTCGTCGTTTCGGTCGAATCCCTCGTAATCGTCCCAGTAATTGCCGTCCCAGGTGTTGCGGTTGGCGGTCTTGCCGCCCTCCACTACGACCTGAGTCGTGTTGCCCTTGAAGCGGTTTCCGGTCAGGACGTTGCCCTGCCAGTCGTTGATGAAACGGATCCCGATACCGTTGTAGGCGATCAGGTTGTCGCGAAAATGGTTGATGCTCCCGGGCTGGTAGGGCGAGACGTCCAGATACAGGCCCTCGGCGCAATAGAGGATGCGATTGCCTTCGATGACGACGTCCGAGGTCTCCTTGAAGCCGATCCCGATGCCCGTGGTGCCGGTGGCGTTGGCGATCAGGTTGTTGCGCACGATGATGCCGTCGCTGTACATCAGGAAGATCCCGACGGTGTTGTTCTCGTAATGGTTGCCCTCGACCCGGTTGGTCTGGGAGTACATGAAATGCAGCGAATAGCGCCCGCCGCGCGCGTCGTTGCGGGCGATCAGGTTGTCGCGCGAGTACCAGACCACGGTGTCGCGCGCGTCGCGGATGATGTTGTCCGTGACCTGGTTGTTGAAGCTGTACCAGAGCCTGATCGCATCGCCCCGCACACCGAGATCGACCGGCTTGGACGAGATGTGGTTTCGCCGCACGATATTGTTTTCGGATTGCTGCAGGTCGACGCCGAACAGGGCGTTGTCGATGCGGTTGTCCGTAATCACGTTGAACTTGCCCCGAACCTGCACGCCCGAATTCAGGTCGTTGTGCGAGTTCCCCGAGTTGGTGAGATGCAGGTTCCGAAGCGTCGCCCCGTCGGTTTCGAGCAGCACCACGGTGCCCTTGCCGCCGCCGTCGATCGTCACCTGATCACGACCGTCGATGGTCAATGGCTTGTCCACGCGCACGGGCCCGGCATAGATGCCGGGCTCGGGTTTGAGTACCGAGCCCGTTTCTGCGGCATCGACCAGAGGCTGCAGCGGCGGATATTCGGCCCGGGCCAGCACAGGGATCAGGAGCAATGCAGCCCCTGCCAGCCAGGACCTAAATGGTAGGATGGGTAGAGCGCAGCGAAACCCATCCTCCAAACTGCCGCGTTGCCGGGTTCCGGTCCGATGCCATTGGCGTGGGATGGATGGGTTTCGCTGTCGCTCTACCCATCCTACGGCTGAGCTTGAGTTCATACCGACGACTTGATCTGCTTGCGTCGCAGCAGGGTCGCCGCCGCCAGCACGACCGAGAGCAGCAGCATCAGCCCAAAGCCCCAATAGGGATAGGAATGGGTCCCGAACTGGGCGACCTTGCCGTCGCCGAAGACGGTCGGCATGAAGGGCTTCACCGTGAAGGCGCCCATCGCATTCATGTTGTGGCCGTACCACCAGAGCCAGGCGGAATAGTCCAGGATGAAGATCAGCGGCAGGGCAAGCGGCGCGATGATCAAGAGCCAATAGAGCGGACCCTGCGCGCGGCGCGCACCCCAGAGCAGCAGCAGCATGGCGCCGATGATCCCCCAGAAGACGACATGGGCGGCCGTGCCCATGATGCCGACCATGGGCCGGATCTCTTCGGGATTGTTGAAGTAGCGACCGAGGCTCTTGCCGTAGTGCCAGGTGAGCAACTGATGACCGCTGCCGGTCCACTCCCGGCGCTCGCCCGAGGGCTGCTTGGCCTGATCGCGCTCGAAGGCACCGCGCAGGCTTGCGACAAGTGTGGCCTTGTCCGGCTCGGCGGCGATGTCGAGGTCCGGAGCACCCAGGTCGGCTTTCGGGGCCGCATCACCCTCCAATGATGCCTTCATCTGGGCAATCAGTGCCTCGGCCGGTGACAGGCTCTTTTCGGCTTCGGGCGTTGCCGTCTCTTGATCGAGTGCGAACGCCAGGGCGCTCAGATAGCCCCGGCTGTTCAGCTTCATCCCGTCAGCCGTGTAGAAGGTCAAGGTCATCCAGCCGACGATCAGCGCAAACCCGGCACCCATGACCGCCAATCGGGTCTTGGAACCGGGGATGGCGAATCCGACGATCATGACGCCGAGCATCGACAGCAGAAATGGTGCGAAGGCCCGCTCGACGACGCCGCCGGCCGAGATGGGATACATGCCGACATAGTGATTGATGGTGTCCATCTCATGGACACAATTGAGCGCCTCGTCCTCGGTGATCTCCGACTTCTCGACCTTTTGGCAGCCGTTGAAAACGCCGTTCATGTGGAAATGGATGCGCACGCCGTCCGGGAAGGACTCGGGCGGATAGTTGGGTGCGGTCAAGGAGACCCACCAGATGGGAACGACATAGATGGCGCCGAGCAGGATCAATCCGATCAGGCTCAAGCCGAAGATCAAGGGTGTGCGCCGATCTGAAAAGGAGAGGGTCGATGTAGTGCTCATGATGGATACGGCCATGCGCGTGAGTTGCTGTGAGAGGCCTTCGGCATTGATTCGGCGGCGCGCCGAGCAGCGGCGCGACACCGCCGCAGCGGTGTCACGGAATCAGTGTTGAATCGGCACTCGTGATCGAGATCGCGACGGATCGATTGCGCGGTTCGAGCGCCGGATTCGATTCGAAATCCCGCCCCGGTTTACTCGAAGTCCGGGTTCTTCCAATCGACCGAGTCGGCCAACTGCTCCTCCGGTACCGGTTGCCAGGAGGTGTAGCTGATGACCGCCTGCATATCTTTGTCGGAGAAGTTCTTGATCTGCTCGACCATCTCCGGGTTCGCATTTCGCCGCTTGTGATCACGGATCCATTCGAACTGGCGAACCATGTATTCGTAATGTTGGCCGTTGATGCGCGGATAGAATTTCTCCACGTCGCCCATCCCGATCTCGCCGTGGCATTTCACACAGTTGTCCTTGTAGAGCTGCTCGCCCAGCGCATACTCCTCGGTTCCGGGTCCGTAGGGCCCTTTGCCCCAACCCGGATTCATTGGCAGGCTTTCGATATAGGCGACCACATCGGCCAGCGCCTGTGCATCGCCGATCGACTGCGGAAGCGAGAAGGGATACATGGTGGGATTGTCGCGGTTCTGTGCCCGGATATCCGCCATCTGCTTGATCAGCACACCACGGTGCTGGCCCGCCAGTTGCGGGAAGGTCCCGTCCGGTGTCCCCCAGCCTTCAGGCAGATGGCAGGCCGCGCAGACCTCGTAGACATCTCGACCATTATCGAGATCGGGTGTCTTGTGCAGCGCTTCATCCTGCTCGCCTCCGCCTTGATTCCAGTCGATGGGTTCGGCGCGATGGACGCGATCGGCGTCGGTCGCTTCCTCTGCCAAGGCCGTTGCAGCGACTCCGACGGCTACCGCAAGAATCGCAATTTGAAATAGGTGACGTTGACTCATGTCGTACTCCAATCGATCTCGAACAACTTGCGCCAAGGCGCACGGTGAGGCAAAGCGCTTTGAGGTCTTCTCTGAGAGAAAGCCCGGTCACGCCGCACATGCGGGTGGGCTCCGGAGAAGTCGCCCGGCGATGGATGCGCCATTGAGTCCAAAGCCGGTTCCGGGAAGGCTTACTTCAAGGTACCAAGCCAGTTGGCGATGGCACGCATCTCGTCCTCGTCGACGAGGTGCATGATCCCTTTCATCGCCGCAGTCATCCCGTTGTTGCGGGTGCCGTTCTTGATGTCCACCATTTGGTTGTACGCGTAATCCGGGCTTTGACCGGCCAGTTTCGGATACATGGGGAGTAAGGGCGTCCGGGCATCTTTGCCGTGACAGGCAACACAGGTCTTCACCTCGTAGAGCTCGGCTCCATCAAGAGCGAGGGCCGGCCAGGCGACAAAGGTCGCCACAGCGATCGAGATCGTCGCAAGAACGGACTTCAAGGCGTTCATGATGCATTCTCCGGCCAAAGGCCGATTGCTGTTGTTCAGATACCGTCGTCGACCGGGACGGGGGTCCCGGTCGATCAAGCTCGTTTAAGGGTTGATCTTTGCGCCCTCCTCATCGAGCAGGTTCTTCGCGCGCAAACCCAGGTCGGCGGCCTTCACCTGGTACTGCCACCACTGATTGGCCCAGAGCATGGCGTTTTGCCAGTCGGCTTTCGTGGCGGCGTCCTCGGATTTCTTCTTGGACTCCTGAGCGAAACCGAGCTGGTCGGTGGCGTCCTCGACAAGCGCGACCGCGGTCGGGAAGTCCTGGAAGTTCCGAGCCGTGATATAGGCGACGACCTGGTCGATGACGGCTTGGGTCTCGAGGTTGGTCTTGACCTGGGTGTCGTAGTCGGCTTGCGAATACAGCGTTCCTTCGACCATCGAGACCTCGGTTGCCTGATAGCCCTTCGGACGGACCAGCAGATAGCCCTGCATCTCCAGATGCAAGGCGGAGCAGAACTCGGTGCAGTAGTAGGGGAAGACGCCTTCCTCATCGGCGACGAAGCTGAAGGAAGATGTCTTGCCGGGCTCGATCGAGAGGTTCACGTTTTGCCCGTAGAGCGCAAAACCATGCACTTGATCCTGGGCACGCTCGAGGTTGGTGAGATGCAGATGGACCTGGTCGCCAACCTCCGCCTCGATGATCTCGGGCGTGATGTGCGAGCGGATCACGGTGCCCATGACACGCGTGGTGCAGTTGCCGTCGGCGTCGCAGGTCCGCTCGGTCGTCTCGCGGCCGGCGCGGGTCCGATTCGGGTGCTGTTCATCGGTCCGACTGTTCCAGCCGGATTTGTAGCGCACGGCGGGTTGCAGCTTCTCGGCGCGAATGGCGGCGGCATAGTGAGGCTCGCCGAGCGGCAAGGGCATGTCGTAGATGAGCTGCATCTTGTCGCCGCTGATGTCGATCAGCTGATGGTTCTGCGGATGCAGCGGGCCGACGGGCTGATGACGATCGATCGAGAGCTTGTTCAGGGCCACCAGATACTTGCCCTGCGGGTTGACGGTGTCGCCCTCCATCGTCATGAGATGACCGATGTTGTAATGGATCGACAGCTTGTCGAGCACCTTCCCCTCGCAGTAGTCATATTTTGCGACCTGCGAGTCCACATACAGCGAGGTATAGGCGACGCAGGGTTTGGAGTCGAACTGCGTGTGCAGCGGGCCCAGCCCCAGATTGACCTGCGTATGGAGCGCGTCCTGCATCGGGATGATCGGCACGCCGTAGGGGTCCTTGCCCTCGAAATTGCCCTCCGCGATGGCCTTCATGATCTTCTCGACGCTGTAGACGGAGACATGGCTGTCGAGCTTGCCGGCGACGATGATGTATTTGCCGTCCGGCGTGACATCCACGCCGTGCGGGCTCTTGGGCTCGGGCACCAGGTAGAGCAGCCCTTCGGCGATCGCTTGCTCCAACGGGATGAAGTACATCCCCTTTTCCTTTTTCACCTTGCCGGCCTTGACCAGCTCCTCGGCCTTCTTCCAGTTGGTGACATGCAGATAGTCGGTGTCTTTGGAAGAGCACCCGGCCTCGAAGGGCGGGCGTCCGCGCTCGATGCCGCCGACATACCGTTCGGTGCAGAAGGAGTTGGTGAAGCCCCAACCGTAGCTGTCCTTCTTGCCTGCGTCGGAGAGGTCCTGACTGTAGGGTCCGAGTTCGAGCGTAAAGGAATTTTCCGGATCGATGCGGCCTTTTTCCTTGTTGAAGCTCCAGTAGGTGAGGCCGCCGCGGTACTTGTCGTTGAACTCCTCCAAGGGCACAAAACCGTCGTCGAGGAGCGGGGCCGCGTATTGCGCCGCCTCCATTACATACTCGGTATTCGGTGTCACGAAGGCGCCGCCGTGAGACGACTTGAAGAAGGGATTCACTACGATCTGCTTGGTTTCGAAGTCGTGCAGATCGATCACCGCGATACGCGGATTGGCCTTGTCGTTGATGAAGACGAATTTGGCATCGTAAGCGCCGTCGGTTTCGGACATCGCCGGGTGATGGGTGTCGCCGTAGACCAGATCCTTGCCGCGTGTACGACCTTGCTCGAGCACCGCCTTGGACTCGTCGTCGAAGCCGTAGCCCTGCCAGGGTTCGGGGGTGAAGACGCCGATATATTTGAGCAACCGCATCGAGGGGATGCCGTAGACGATGACCTGCCCGGACTGTCCGCCGGAGGCGAAGACCACGAACTCGTCGCGCCCACCCGTGGGGACATAGGTCTTGGCCGCGGCGAGAAGATCCTTTTCGGTCAGGCCGCGTCGATCCATGACGTCCTTCAGGGTGTCGTCTGACCAGGCGGCCGAAGCGACCCCCAGGCCGAGAAGGGTTCCTGTTGTCAGGGTCATCAGGCGCTGACTCAGCGTTTGCATCTCTGTCCTTCCTCTGTCGTTGGCGAGCACGATCTCGAAGTGGTCGTTTGTCGAACCCAACGTAGCAAAGGCCGTCGCGGAGAAACTTGATCTATGTTAAATCCAGCGGCAAACAGGGCATTTCACGCACCCGGGAAAAGGGACGGCGATTTCGGCCTAGCCGGTTTGATGCACGTCAAGGTCTGGACCTGACCACATCGCTACCGTCAGGATGGTCGCCACCAGTCGAAATCCGTCATCAGCCGCATCGCCCGCGCTGTGGCGCCCGGCCGAAGGCGACGCGCTGCGTTAGGACATTGCCCCCAAATCGATTCCGCGGGTCACAGGCCGATGCGAGCTTCCCGCTTGAAATCCCACGCCAGGACACGATTACCCATGCTTGTCGACGCAGGACCCAAACCTCATACGCTGCCCGTTCTCGCCCTTGGCTTTCGGCCATTCTTTCTCGCCGCCGGGATCTCCGCGGTCACCCTGGTGATCGTCTGGCTCGCCATGCTGACGGACTGGCTGCCACAGCCGGGCTATCTCGCCGGACCGGTCTGGCACGCACACGAGATGCTCTTCGGATACCTGGCCGCGGTCGTCGCCGGCTTCCTCTTGACGGCGGTGCGCAACTGGACCGGCATGGACACGCCGACCGGTCTTGCGCTCGCCGGCCTGGTTACGCTTTGGCTGGCCGCGCGGCTTATGCCCTGGTTCGGCGTGCCGCCGATTCTGGCCGCCCTCGTCGATATCGCCTTCTTTCCGACCTTGGCGGTCGCGCTGCGGCGACCCCTCTGGAGCAGCCCCAACCCGGTCAATCGGGTCTTTCTGCTCCTGTTCGCCGGTATGACCCTCGCGAGCGCACTGGTCCACCTCGATGCGCTGGGACTCGTCCCCGGAGGCGCGGCCCGCGGTCATCGCCTGATGTTGGATCTGATCATCCTAACGATGCTCTTGGTGTCGGGTCGGGTGATGCCCTTCTTTACCGAGCGCGGGATCACCGGGGCAAAGCCACGCATCTTCCCGCTCATCGAGCGCACGACCTTTGTCCTGGCCGGCGCACTGCTCGCGGCCGATCTGATCCAGCCCTACGGGCGGCCCAGCGGCGCACTCGCGATCGGCCTGGGTCTGGTGCTGCTGGTCCGCATCGCCGGATGGCATGATCGACGCGTCTGGACGACGCCGATGCTGGCGGTGCTCTATGCCGGCCTGCTCTGGCTTGCGCTCGGGTTGATCCTGGACGGCTTGCCGGCCTTCACCG
>JBGSKP010000526.1:0-2076 GCA_041741175.1 Thiocapsa sp.
ATCTACACGGTCGACCTGCCCTCCACCGCCCCGCTGATGGAGCAGGCGCGCGTTCTCGGCGGGATGTTGGGTGCCATCGCGCAACGGCACCCGACGGACAGGGTCGATGTCATCGGGCATTCGGCCGGCGGCGTCGTGGCCCGGCTCGCACTGGTGAACTACGGCGCTGGTACGGTCACCCGGCTGATCACCATCGCCGCCCCCCATCTGGGCACCGAGCGCGCTTGGCAGGCGCTGGATGCGACCGATGACAGCGGACTGTTCGGCGGGATCAAACGCTGGTTGGTTGAACGCAAGGTGGGAGACGACATGTATCGCACCGTACAGTCGTCGCGGGGTGTCCTCGCGGACCTCTCGCCACCGGTGCCCGGCAACCTGCTGTACTGGCTGAACGGTCGCCAGCACCCCGACATCGCTTATGTCGGAGTGGTCCGCGGGGCTGCGTTCGGGATGCCAGGCGACCAGGTCGTGCCGGCCCCCAGCCAGGACCTTCGCCGGGTACCGGCGCTGCATGGCCGGGCCGGCATCCAGGTGGTGGCCGGCGATCACCAACTCAGCCGACAGGACGGGCTGCTGCTGTCGCAGCTGGTCTCGAAACCCGCCACGACCACTGCGACCGGTTCGAAGTAATGCTCGGAGACTAAGAAGGGGTTTAATGGATCGACAGTGATCGCTCTCGCCGATCGGATCGACCCTCGGACATATCCGCCTGCCGAGGCTGACCATGACGCCGCCATTGATGGACGGCCAGGTCGCCGACGGCACGCATGACCAAAATCGGCAGCCGGTCGTGAGGCGTTTCTACAAAGTAGGGGTTGCTCCTACTCGGCGATCTTATCGCTGGCTCCTTCCTTTGCGTCTTCGATCTTGTCTGCTGCCTTGTCGCTCGCTTGCTCGATCTTATCTCCCGCTCGCTCGGCGGCTCGATCGATCTTTTCCCCGGTCCTCTCGGCGGGACCTTCCTGTTCACAACCGACAGCACCGAGCATCACGGCGACAGACACTGCGATAGGAAACATCATGGTGGAAATACGCATCTTCAGTTCTCCGTTTAGATTCGGCCCAACAGGACCAAAATGAGCAGGACGACGACGACGAGCCCGATGAGCCCGCCGGGCGCGTAACCCCAGGACCGGCTGTGGGGCCAAGTCGGGATGACACCGACAAGTATTAGAATCAGGACGATGAGTAGAATGGTCCCGAGTGACATGCTCGTTCTCCGGTTGCAAACATTTCGTTAGCCCAGTCTGAGATGACCTGCAGCGAGCCTGCCGATGGCTACTGTTGCGCTACATGCATCAGCCCAAGCACCCCGATCACGATCAAATAGACGGCAACAAAGTAATTGAGGAATCTGGGAACCAGTAAAATCAGTATGCCCACAAAGAGAGCAAGGACCGGCTGGACGACAATAGACGTTAAACCGATATCCATGGGATACCTCTTTGGTTGGGTTGACCCATGCAGCGACGCTGATCCCTCGGCATCCAACGCAGCCTCTGCGCCCGGCGGAATCAGCAGCCCATGCCGACCGCTTCCCCGCCTGCCGCTGCCTCCGTGACATTTAAATGATACAGGCAAGCTACGGAGTACTACGTGCGCTGGCGTACATACTAAGGCAAACAACAGGAAATGCAGAAGTAAGCCCCGTCCGTATCCGGCGAAAATAATGCATCGCCTATGTGCGTTGCCGCACCAAGCACATTCAGTTCTGCGTGTAGCCTTAAAGGCGCTGCGATGGAAACTGTCAAGCCACGCTCGGGTTATGACTAATGTGGTCACGACTCAACTCCAGATCAGGATGCCATCATGAACAAAGATCAAGTCAAAGGTCGTTACGAAGAAGCGAAAGGCAGCGTCAAGGAAGTGGTCGGCAACGTAGCCGGCGATAAGGAGCTGGAAATCGAAGGCAATATCCAGAAGAACCTCGGCAAGGCCCAGGCCGGTTTCGGCGACGTCAAAGAGGACGTCAAAGAGGACATTAAGAAGGGCAGCTAAGACGCACCCTGCCGAGCGGTGCGGCGACCGTCGGGTTACGCTTCGCTGACCCGACTTACTGCATCGAACCGGGCTGAG
>JBGSKP010000527.1:0-1756 GCA_041741175.1 Thiocapsa sp.
CACACGCCCGGGGGCGCCACCTTACCGCTGTCCGGCCTGGCCACCATCGAGGAGGCCGTGGATGCCAGCACGGTGCGCCGGGTGGACGGTCGCCGAACCGTCACCCTGAACGTCATCCCGCCGGACGACGTCCCTCTGGAAACGGGTGTCGAGCGCGTGAAGGAGGAGCTGCTGGGCGCCATGCGCCGCAGCGGCGAGCTGCCGTCGGACGTGAGCGTGGAGATCTCCGGGGCCAGCGACCAGCTCGACGCCACCCGCGATGCCTTGAGCGGCAACTTCCTGATTGCCTTGGTCATCATCTACCTGGTGCTGGTGGCGATCTTTGCACACTGGGGCTTCCCCCTGCTGATCATGACCGCCATTCCATTGGGCATCGCCGGCGGCATCGTCGGGCTGGCGCTGCTGAACCTGGTCGGCGGCTTATTGCCGACGATCGGCCTCACGCCGCTGAGCCAGCCCTTCGACATGATCACCATGCTGGGCTTCCTCATCCTGATGGGGACGGTCGTGAACAATCCGATCCTGGTGGTGGACCAGGCCCGCCGGAATCTCAGGCAGGAGGGCGTGTCGGTGGTGGACGCCGTGGTAGGCGCGGTCGAGACCCGCCTGCGTCCCATCGCCATGACGACCCTGACCACACTCTGCGGCCTGTCGCCGCTGGTCTTTCTGCCCGGCGAAGGCACCGAGCTCTACCGGGGTGTGGGGGTGATTGTCTTGTTCGGGCTGATGGGTGCGGCGACGGTTACCGTTACCTTTCTGCCGGCGTTGACTGTGGTTGTGCTGTCGTGGGGGGAGAAGCGGGCGACTAGGAGCGGTTGAGTTGACGGTATCGGTGAAGTTTCTCAGCATCTGGATTCCATCGGGGGTGCGCGGTTCCCACGAGCAAACACGTCGGTCTCGGTGCTCTCCGGGGCTTGCCCCTAAGGCTCGTGCGGCTTAGGATCGTCGACAAATCGATTTGCACACGGAGGCTGAAATCACCGGATGCCCACCATCAGCCAATTCTTCGGAATCGTGATCCAGATGTTTTGGCGTGAGCACGCACCGCCGCATTTTCATGCCCTTTACGCCGAGCACGAAGCGCTGATCGATATCCGCACGCTCGAAGTCATCGGTGGACGGCTGCCTAAGCGAGCCCTCGCCCTGACCATCGAGTGGGCCATCGAGCACCGCGAAGAATTGACGGAGGACTGGAAACTATGCCAATTGAAGCAGCTTCCGAAACGGATCGCGCCATTGGAGTGATTCCGGCCGCTCCGTGGCGCGTGAAGGGATTGTCGATATTGCCGGACTACCGCCTGGCGGTGACCTTCCAAGATGGCACCCGCGGCGTGGCAGATCTCTCGGCGGTCACCTCGGCTCATGACCGAGGCATCTACGAACCACTCAAGGATCCGAGCTACTTCAAACAAGCGCGTCTTGAAATGGGTGTTGTCACCTGGCCGAACGGCGCGGATCTCGACCCGGCATGGATGTACGAGGAGGTGACGCGGTTTAAAACGTGGTTTGTCCCATTTTAGTTCCACCTGCGGTGGTGGCCGAGACCAGGTTGGATCTGCCCGGCTTCATCGAATGCAGGGAATTATCCGAAATCGGGCATGCGTTCGTTCGCGGCGCGATCGGCACCCTGCATCGGGGGGAGGTGGAAGCCATCGTCCTGGCACGCGAGCAGGGCATCGATCTCGTTGCCATCGACGACAAAGCCGCCCGCAGCAAAGCCAGTCAGATGGGCCTGAGGCCCATCGGCACCCTTGGT
>JBGSKP010000528.1:0-4435 GCA_041741175.1 Thiocapsa sp.
TTCATGGCCGACGCCCGCAAGCTCCATGCGCTGCGCAGCGAGAACGCCCGGCGCGCCGGCGCCGACGTACCCGAGCGGACCCGGACCTACCATGAGGTCGATTACCGAGCCGGTTCCTGGCCCGGTGAGTTCCGGACCATCCTCAAAGCCGAAGTCATGACGCGCGGCGATCATCCCCGCTTCGTCGTCACCTCCTTGGACTTGCCCAGTCCCGAGTGCGTCTACCGCGATCTGTACTGCGCGCGCGGCCAGGACGAGAACGTCATCAACATGATCAAGAACGACTTGGCCAGCGACCGCACCTCCGACAGCACCTTCTTGGCCAATCAGATGCGCCTGTTCTTCTCCTGCGCCGCTTATGTCCTGCACCACACGCTGCGCACCGAGGTGCTTGCCGGCACGGAACTGGCCAACGCCCAGCCCTCCACCGTGATCATCAAACTGTTCAAGCTCGCCGTGCGCGTGGTGCAGTACAAAGACCGCGTGCGCCTGCACCTACCCTCGAGCTGTCCGGTCAAGACGCTGTTGCAGCAGGTCACCGAGCGGCTCTTCAACGCGCCGCCCCAGGCGGCGCCCGCATAGACGCAAACCCATCCCCGCACGGGGATTGCAGCACGCCCACGACGACAATGCCCACCTCGGGCAGGATCCCGTACGCCTGCGCGGTGCCAAAACTACTCATGCCCCGTTGATCAAGCCCGCTGCCGCTCGGCATTTCCACCATTCAACCTCGGCGGCGTCCCGGTCATCGCCCTCGGTGACGTCCATCGCCGCGCAAATCCGCGAGGCCAGTGCCGGCTGTGTCGGTTTATGAAACATCCAGGTTAGGTCGCCTTCTAGCTTCGTTGGAGTGGCCGTGGATATGGACCGCCAACCAAAGGCAACGGGGCTCGGTCGAGGTCTTAAGGACGCGATGCGGGGTCCCCGCCGGGATGAACCGATAATCGCCGGGCCGCAAGGTGAGCGTCTCTCCGTCGATCCACAGCTCCGCCTCGCCCTCAAGCAGACAGACCCACTCGTCCTGGATCTGATCGTAGAGGACGGACTCGGGTCGATCGCTGCTCAGGATGCGCTCGATTCGAACGTTGGAGCAGCGCAACAGCTCCTCGAACGCCTCGCCACGGTCGATCTCCGGAAGGTCCTGAAATAGATTGCACGACATCCCGGTCAGCCCTCGCCAAGGAAAGATTCAAAACAACCGAAACACGTCCATCAAGGTGTTCGCCTTGTCTCTGAACTGTCTCTTGAGACATCCTGAACCGCGTCTCACCGAATCCGAGTTTAGCCTCGACGCCCGTCAAAAGCCGAAGCCATGATCGGGAGCACAAGACGCGGTTCAGCCTTACAACAAGACCCGCTCGATCCCCCCATCCTGCACCCGATCCAGAAACCGCTGCTGCCAGCCCTCGCCCAACATCCGACCGGCCATCTCGACCACGATATAGTCGGTCTTAAGCCCCGTATCGTCGGTGTACTTGGCCAGACCTTGCTGGCAGGCCGGACAGGAGGTCAAGAGCTTGACCTCGCCGGCCCGAACAACGTCCTGCCCGGTCAGTGCCTGGATGCCCGCGGTCAACTCCTCCTGCTTGCGAAACCGGACCTGGTTGGCGATATCCGGACGCGAGGTCCCGAGCGTGCCCGCCTCGCCGCAGCAGCGGTCCGAGAGCATCACCGGTTGACCGATCAGACTCGCCGCGACCTTGAGCGGTGCATGGGTCTTCATCGGCGAGTGACAGGGGTCGTGATAGAGATACTGAACCCCTTCGACACCCTCCAGACTCACGCCCTTCTCCATCAGCCACTCATGGATGTCGAGCAGGCGGCAGCCTGGGAAGATGCGCTCGAACTCGTACTTGAGCAGCTGATCCATGCAGGTCCCGCAGGAGACGACGACCGTGCGGATATCCATGTAATTCAGCGTATTGGCAACGCGATGGAAGAGCACCCGGTTCTCCATCGTGATCTGACGCCCACGCTCTTCGAGCCCCGCCGAGCGCTGCGGGTAGCCGCAGCAGAGATAACCGGGCGGCAGCACGGTCTGGGCGCCCTGCTCGTAGAGCATCGCCAAGGTCGCGAGCCCGACATCGGAGAAAAGCCGCTCGGAGCCGCAGCCCGGGAAGTAAAAGACCGCTTCGGCATCCTCGGCAGCCACCCGTGGATCACGCAGGATCGGCACCTGGGTCTTGTCCTCGAGCCCCAAGATCTGGCGGAAGGTGCGCTTGGGCAGCTCGACCCGGATCGGGCGGCTGACCAGATCAACCACCTGGCTCGTGAGCGCCGGACGATGACTGGTCGCGCCCGGCTGGGCGGTACGCTTTGCGGTCAGCCCCAGCGCCTTGGCGACGCGATGGCCGAGGTTCATCCCCGCAAAGCCCCACTGGGCCAGACCCTTGCGGAGCAGTCGCACGGCACGCGGGTCGGTGACGTTCAGGAACTGCATCGCCGCCCAGGAGCCGACGTTGAACCGCTTTTTCCCGCGATCGATCAAGATGCGCCGCATCCGCATGGTGACATCGCCGAAATCGATGTTCACCGGGCAGGGATTCAGACACTTGTGACAGACGGTGCAGTGGTCCGCCACGTCGTTCATCGCCTCGAAATGACGCAGCGAGAGGCCGCGACGGGTCTGCTCCTCGTAGAGGAAGGCTTCGATGATGAGCCCCGTGCCCAGGATCTTGTTGCGCGGCGAATAATTGAGATTCGCCCGCGGCACGTGGGTCATGCATTTGGGCTTGCACTTGCCACAACGCAGACAGTGTTTGACGTCGTCGTTGAGCGCACCGAGCTCGGTCTCCTCCAGGATGATGGCCTCTTGCTGGACCAATCGCAGCGACGGCGTATAGGCGCCTTCCAGTCCGGAGCCCGGCATTAGCTTGCCCGGATTGAAGCGTCCGTGCGGGTCGACCCGCTGCTTGTAGGCGACGAAGGCGTCGAGCTTTTCGCGCTCCAGGAACTGCAGCTTGGTGATGCCGATGCCGTGCTCGCCCGAGATGACCCCGCCCAGATCGGTCGCCAGTGCCATGATGCGCGCGACCAGACGATCGGCCTCCTGGAGCATGGCGTAGTCCGATGAGTGCACCGGGATGTTGGTGTGCACGTTGCCGTCGCCAGCGTGCATGTGCAGGGCGACGAAGAGGCGCGAGTCGCGAAATTGGGCGTGGATCTCGGTCAAGCGCTCGCGCACTCGAGCCAGATCCTTCCCTCCGAAGATCACGTCCAGACGCTCTGCGACCTCCTTGCGGTAGGACTGGCAGAGGTCGCGGCGGAGCATCATGGAGAGCAGGGTATCGCCTTCGCGAATGCGGGCCTTCTCCGTCTCGCAAAGTCGATCCAGATGATCCACGGCGGACTCGTCCAGGCCGCTCAAGATGATCTGCCAGCGCTGCCGCGCGGCTTGCACCGCCTCGCGCGCCGCATCGCGTTTGGCGCTCAGGATGGCGACAGCCTCGGCCGAGTCCTGATACTCGCCCTCCCCGCGCGCCTCGGCAAGATCCCCGGCGAGATAGTCGAGCACCGCCGTCATGATGGCGTCCTTGTTGCGGATCGACTGCTCGATATTCATCCTCTCGATGCCGCGACTGTAGTCCGCAAGGCGATCCAGCGGGATGACCACGTCCTCGTTGATCTTAAACGCGTTGGTGTGGCGCGAGATGGCGGCGGTGCGGGCGCGGTCGAGCCAGAAGCGCTTGCGGGCCTCCGGGCTGACGGCGATGAAACCCTCCCCGTCGCGCGCCTTGGCGAGTGTCACGACTTGCGCGGCGGCCTGATCGACCAGCGCCTCGTCGTCGCTCACCAGATCCGCGATCAGCACCATCTTGGGCAGCTCGCGCCGCGCGGCCTTGGTGGTGTAATCCACCGCGCGGACGTAGCGCTCGTCGAGGTGCTCGAGCCCGGCCATCTGCACGCCCGACAGGGCTTCGAGGTAGTCCTTGATCTCGACGATCGCCGGCACGGCCAGATCCAGATCCGTCCCGAAGAACTCCAGGCAGACGGTCCGCACATGATCCGGCATCCGATGCAGAACGAAGCGCGCCGAGGTGATGATCCCGTCGCAGCCTTCCTTCTGGACCGCGGGCAGACCGGACAGGAACTTGTCCGTCACGTCCTTGCCGAGGCCGACCTTGCGCAAAGCGGAGCCCGGCATTTCCAGGATCTCGGGCTCGCCCTTCGGCGTTACCCCATCGGGCAGGAAGCGTCGGATGCGAAAGCGCACCAGCGGTTGCTCGTGGATCTTGCCGAGGTTGTGATCCAGACGCTCGACCTCCAGCCAATCGGCGTCGGGCGTCACCATCCGCCAGGAGGCCAGATTGTCCAGCGCCGTACCCCAGAGCACCGCCTTCTTGCCGCCCGCGTTCATCGCCACGTTGCCGCCGATGCAGGAGGCATCCTGCGAGGTCGGGTCGACCGCGAACGCCAGGCCGGACCGATCGGCGAG
>JBGSKP010000529.1:0-1993 GCA_041741175.1 Thiocapsa sp.
CAGGTCTTCGAGCGTCGGGGCATGGCTGCGGGTCAGCGACTCGGTACAGCCGGTGCATTCCTGAAACGACAGCCAGATGACCGACGGGCGCTTGGCCTTTTCGAGCGCCGCGGCGATCGCCGGGACCATGCTCGGCGGCAAGGCCATCATGGATGCTGTCGCGGCACAGAACTTCAGGAAGCCGCGGCGCGAGACGCCACGTTCGCGAAGGCTCTCGCCGAGTGTTTTCTCAGTGGGATTGCGGGCAGCCATAGTCCCTCCTTCAGATGTCAGGGCGCGAGAGGCGGGTCGCTCCGGCCCGCGTTCAAGCGGGCGTCGAGCGCGGCGATCGCGTCGGCGAGATCCTGCGGCTGCGGACACAGGATCTCGGGAACGGCCGCGATCTCGAGATGCAGGGCGAGGCGATGTGCCTCGGTATTCAGATAGTCCACCAGCCAGACACCGGGGATGGCGGTCTCTTGGACGCGTGTCTGACCCAGAGCCTCGACGCTGGCCTGGACCTCGCCCGTGCCCACCACGGACAGCAAGTGCTCCAGGTCGCCTGGGCCGAAGGGCATCGCCTTCAGATCGATCTTGGTGGTCTCCCCGGTACTGATCAGACGCGCCAGGGCGTGGCGGACTTCATGCAGGATGGGCTCGGCGTTGCCGTGCCATCGCGGATGCGGATCGCCCTCGTGCGCGTCCGAGCCGTTTTCGACAACAACGGGAATCTGATCCAGCAATGACATTTTCGCGTACCTCGACCTATCCATTTGGGATTTTAGGCGCTTTGTCGCCGGCCTGATTTGATGCAGCGCAGCTAATTAGAAAGTTAGCAAACTCGAATGATTGGAACCGCGTCCTTGGGATAATCCGCGCCCTGGCGGGTGTTCGAACGCTAGCGGATCCCAAGGCCCTCTGCTGTAACGCGGTTCGGATGAGAAAGACAACGAGCGCCGGATGTCGACCGCCAAAGTCGGATCCAGGTCGTAGAACGTAGGTCTAAACCGCGTCCAGAGCGAGATGCTAAATTTGCGAGTGAGTTCGACGTTTGGTACATCCACGGCCCTTAGCGGGGACGCGGTTAAAACGAGATATTTTTAAAATCTTAAACCGCGTAGGCTCCAGCGGCCGCCAAGCCTGCCGGAGCCGATCCCATCCAAAAACATCGCATACCGTGCTTGGCGCGGTTTAAGCCAGCACGCCCTCCGTCAGCTGCATGCTGATGCAGTGCAGGCTGCCGCCTTGGCGGATCAGCGGCCGGCAGTCAATGGGCACGACGGCGCGGTCCGGGAAGAGATGGCCGACGCTGTCGAGCGCCTCGGCGTCGGTGGGAGTGTCGTAGGTCGGGACGAGCACGGCGCTGTTGATGAGGAGAAAGTTCGCGTAGCCGGCCGGGAGGCGCTCGCCGTCGCCGTCCAGAACGGGTGCGGGGGTCGGCAAGGGCACCAGACGGTAAGGATTGCCGTATGGGTCGCGCAAGGCCCGAAGCTCCTGCTCCATCGCCTGAAGCTCGGCGTAGTCCGCATCGTTCGAGTCGGTGCAGCGGGCGTAGCAGAGTGTGTCGGGGGTGCAGAAGCGCACCAAGGTGTCGATGTGGCCGTCGGTGTCGTCGCCGCTGATGGCGCCGTGCGCGAGCCACAGGAAACGATGAACGCCGAGACGCTCGGCGAGCAGTTGCTCGATGGCACCCCGTGTCAGGCCCGGGTTGCGGCGCGGGTCGACCAGTGTTCGGGTGACCGCGAGCAAGGTGCCCCGACCGTCGGTCTCGATCGCGCCGCCTTCGAGAACCAGGTCGACCGGCTCCAGCGGGGTGTCGCCGAAGATGCCGCACCCGTGCAGCGTCCCGGTGATCCGGTCGTCCCGCTCGGCGGCGAACTTTCCGCCCCAGCCGTTGAAGCGGAAATCGAGCAGGAGTGGTTCTCCCGCATCCGTGCGGACGCCGATCGGTCCGTGATCGCGCGCCCAGGTGTCGTTGCTCGGAGCGATACCGAAACGCTGCGCTGCGGGGGCG
>JBGSKP010000530.1:0-17766 GCA_041741175.1 Thiocapsa sp.
GCACCGCGACCGAGCGCATCGCCCACGGCGCCGCTGGTATATGGCCAGCCGTCGCCTCAGCCCGGCGAGTTGATGATCGAAGCGGAGCTGCGGGTGAACGGCTGCGCCGCCCCGGGATCCGAGATCGATCTGTTTGGCTTCCCGTATCGTGTCGGCCCGGGTGGCCGCTTCCAGCTCGTCATCCGGGTCGATGACCAGGATCTGATCGCCCGCGCCGTCGCGCGCAATCCGCCGACGCTGCCCGAGCGCTCGAAGGATGACTGATGCACCGCATGCCCGGTATGCGTCGGACGGGCGCCGGCCACTGTCGCCCGACATAGGAGTAAGAAGGATGATCAGCCGGATCTTATGCCGTCAATGTGTTGCCTGGATGCTGACCGGCATCGGGCTTGGGTTGCTTGGAGGAACCACGGCGATGGCCATTGAAGAACCGACATACGAGGTCGTTCGGACCTTTGCCGATTTCGAGCTGCGCCGCTATCCGCCGTATCTGGTGGCGGAAACCGAGGTTGAAGGTCCCTTTGATGAGGCCGGAAATCAGGCGTTCCGCATCCTCGCCGATTACATCTTCGGCAACAATCGCGCGGCCACCAAGATCGCGATGACCGCACCGGTAAGCCAGCGCCCGACCGAGTCGGGTGAGCGCATCGCGATGACTGCGCCGGTGGTGCAGCGCCCTGCCGGGGCTCTGCCGGGTGCAACCGGGGGCGAGACCTTCATCGTGAGCTTTGTCATGCCCGCGCGCTTTACGCTTGAAACACTGCCTGTGCCGACGAACCCGCGGGTGCGTCTGCGCAGCGAGCCAGCCAAGCTCATGGCCGTGCGGCGTTACTCCGGACGCTGGACCGAGGCGGCCTATCGAGACAACGAAACCCGGCTGTTGGGTGCGCTCGCGGACGCCGACCTGACCGCCACGGCAGTGCCTGTCTACGCACGTTACAACTCGCCGTTTTCACTCTGGTTCACGCGCCGCAACGAGGTAATGGTCGAGGTGGAGTCCAAAGACACCGGCCGCTGATCTGCAGCACTCGGCCGTTACATGTGTGCACCCTGTGCGCGCGATTCACCTCGGCGTGATCTGTGCAGCGTCAACCGTGACGGTCTGCTCGGCGTGACGCGCCGTCGGGTGAGCTGCTGCGTCCGCCTTAGCCTCGGCGGCCTGCTGCCGCGCCTGCGCATCTTCACGACGGATGCGCCGGATTACGGCGAGCTGCCACAGGCTGAAACCCATGGCGCTTCCGAAAAACAAGAGAGCTTGCAGCGACTTGAATGTGGAGTATTCCATGGAAGGTGCCTCTAAACAGTCGATGGATCAGGCCGGGATCGGATGGGTATCGGTCGACAGCGTGGTCTTCATAACGCCTTCGATATCGTTCCCGCTGCCCTGTCCGTCAAGGATGCTGTTTAAAGGGTTTCGGAGCGCTTTACTCCCACATCACATATTCGCCGTCTGTCGCTGCTGCGTTGAGCAGCTCGATCAAGGGCAATGCGCGATGGGCGAGGCTCACGTACTGACCTTCTTTGCCGTCCGGCGGGGCAGGGTGCGCGCCGCTCGGAGCCGGGTCCAACGGCTCCTGCGCATGCGCCTCGACCGCCGCCTTCAGGCGTGTCAAGGCCGCGGGGATATCCTCCGGCATCAGTGCGCCCGGGATGGCGCCGCTGTGACCCATCAGCTTCAGCAGGGTCCCGGCGACATCGCCGAACATGGTGATGCTGGCGTATGCCTTGGTTCGAAATGTCACAAGCATGAGAACCTCCAGTGAGATGGTCAAACGCGCAATGGATACCAATCCAGGATAGCGCAGGCGGTCGCTTGGCCGCTGAACCTTCTTCGCGATGGGGTTTTGCACCCACGTTGCAACCGACTCGGCCGGCGCGATCCTGATCGACCCGGGGTGTTGTGATCGTTACAGAAACGGCGAAGCGCTCGATCGCCAGGAGCGGGCGTAGCGCCTGTTCCAGCTGACCCTGCGCGGGATAGCCCCAAAAACGATTGGAGAGCGGCCGATTGCCGATGACAGCGGCGATCACGAAGGATGAGAAACATCCGCACGACATGGCATACTCCGGAATGCGTCCTTGAATACTCCCGAATGTGCCCGCGATGCTAGCCGCGGCGAGGACAGCGCGCAAGCGCCGGCTGGCGGCTGACAGGCAAGGCTCCGGGTGTGGGGCGGAACGCGCCGCAAGGCGTCGCCCCGCGTCGGCCGCGACCCTTTCAATCCCCGTGGCAGGCGATAGAATGCGGTCTCCTGGCCGATACCGGGCGATGCCATCGCATCAGCCGACTGCGCTGCTCAGATGGCTGCGACCTGTCGTCTGGTCGCGCCCCGGAGCCTCGCGTCCTACCGGCTCGCCTGCCCGTCCGGGGCTCGACCAATCGGGTGTCGCATCGGGCGGCCGATCCTTACAACGTCCTGTAGAGCATCATGAGCGACACTGTCGAAACGCCACGTACCAACTTCATCCGCCAGATCATCGAGGCCGATCTGGCCGCCGGGAAGCACGAGCGAATCGTCACGCGCTTCCCGCCCGAGCCGAATGGTTATCTGCATATCGGTCATGCCAAGTCCATCGTCCTGAACTTCGGTCTGGCGCAGGCGTTCCATGGCACCTGTAATCTGCGCTTCGACGACACCAACCCACAGAAGGAGAACGTCGAGTTTGTCGACTCGATCAAGGCCGATGTGCGCTGGTTGGGCTTCGACTGGGGCGAGCGGGTCTTTTTTGCGTCCGATTATTTCGAGCAGCTTTACGGCTTTGCGATCGAGCTAATCGAGAAGCGTCTGGCTTATGTCTGCGATCTGAGTGCCGAGGAAACCCGTGCTTATCGCGGCACCCTGACCGAGCCGGGTCGCGACAGCCCGTATCGCAATCGCTCGGTCGCGGAGAATCTGGATCTGTTCAAGCGCATGCGTGCCGGGGAATTTTCCGACGGCTCGCGCAGCCTGCGTGCGCGCATCGATATGGCCTCGCCGAACATCAACCTGCGCGACCCGGTGCTCTATCGGATCAAGCACGGTGCGATTCATCATCAGACCGGATCGGCATGGTGTCTGTATCCGACTTACGACTACACGCACCCGATCTCCGATGCGATCGAGGGCATCACGCACTCGCTCTGCACATTGGAGTTCGAGGACCATCGCCCGCTATACGATTGGTGTGTCGAGAACGTCTCGGTACCCTGTCAGCCCCGTCAGATCGAGTTCAGCCGGCTCAATCTTGAGTACACGGTGATGAGCAAGCGGCGGCTGACCGAGCTGGTCGGCGAGCAGCATGTCACCGGTTGGGACGATCCGCGCATGCCGACCATCGCCGGGCTGCGCCGTCGCGGCTACACACCGGGCGCGATCCGCGACTTCTGCGACCGGGTCGGGATCACCAAATCGGACAATTTAGTGGAAATGGCGCTGCTCGAAAGCGCGATCCGCGATGACCTGGATGCCACCTCGCCACGTCGGATGGCGGTGTTGAGGCCCTTGAAAGTGGTCATCGTCAACTATCCGCAGGACCAGATAGAGTCGATCGAGGCCCGCAATCATCCGAAAGACGAGACGCTCGGCACGCGCTCGATCCCTTTCGGTCGCGAGATCTATATCGATCGGGCCGAT
The DNA here is from genome assembly GCA_041741175.1 of Thiocapsa sp. Taxonomy (GTDB): domain Bacteria; phylum Pseudomonadota; class Gammaproteobacteria; order Chromatiales; family Chromatiaceae; genus Thiocapsa. Next base: position 3,615 of record JBGSKP010000530.1, read on the forward strand.
TTTGCCGAGACGCCTCCAAAGGGGTTTAAGCGTCTGGTGCCGGGCGGCGAGGTGCGTCTGCGCAATGCGTATGTCATCCGGTGCGAGGAGATCCTGAAGGATGCGGACGGCGTGATCCAGGAGCTGCGGGCCAGCGCCGATCTGGACACGCTCGGCCGTGATCCGGAAGGCCGCAAGGTCAAGGGCGTGATCCACTGGGTCGCGGCGCAGCAGGGTTTGCGCGCCGAGGTCAGGCTGTATGACCGTCTGTTCCGTGTCCCGGTGCCGGGAGCCGGGGGCGCGGATTATCGGGCGGACTTCAATCCCGAGTCATTGCAGGTGTTGACCGACGCCGTGCTGGAGCCTGCCCTGGCGGATGCGCGCCCGGGTGAGCGCTTCCAGTTTGAACGTGAGGGTTATTTCGTCGTCGACGCCGACACGACCCCGCCGCGACGGGTGTTTAATCTCACCGTCGGGCTCCGGGACGCCTGGGGTAAGAGCCGGCCATGACCCGCCCGGTGCAAGATAACCTGGAGTCGGTACATGCCGACATCCCCTGGCATGAGCGGCGCATCGCCGATCTCGGACTGCGCGTCTATGCCTCGATTGCACCGCCCGCAAAGATTCTGCGATCGTTTCGCAGCGACGCCCTGCAGGCGCGGACCCTGGCGCAGGGAATCAGCGAAGAGCAGGGACGGGCTCGGGTGGCGATCCCGCGCTTTCCCGGGATCGAGCAGAGCAGTCGGAACTGGTCGGTCTACATGACGCTCGACCATCTGGTGATGGTCAATACGGCCATCATGGCGCTCATCCATGCAATCTGCACGGATCACAATCACGGCGCCGAGATCGAAGTCGAGGATGTGCGGCCGCACCTAGACGCCGGAGTGGATCGGATCCGGGCGCTGGAGGTTGCGGTCGACCGCTATACCGATGTGATCGAGCGTCTCGGCACCCTGCGCTCGCGCGAGCGTCATCCCCATCCCTGGTTCGGTCCGCTGAACGCGCGTCAATGGCATGCCCTGGCGGCTATTCATAACCGCACGCACCGCATTCAGATCGAGAAGATTCTTCGGCGTCTCTCGTGACGAGCCCGGACCCTGCCGACCGCCGTACGTGAGGACTCAGTGCCGATGACCGGATCCGACCATGCCGGGCGTGTTGAATCGCTCAACAGCAGCTATGACGCGCTGCGCCGGTGTCGGCGCTGCCCCGAGATGCAGGGGCCGCCGGTGCATGGCGATGCGGTGATCTCGCCGGTCATGATGCTGGGGCAGGCACCGGGTACCCGTGAGATCCTACACGGCATTCCCTTTTGCTGGACCGCCGGCAAAACACTCTTTCGCTGGTTCGAATCGATCGGTGTGGATGAGCCGACGTTTCGCCGTCGCGTTTTGATGAGTGCGGTCTGCCGCTGCTTTCCCGGCAAGAATCCGAAGGGCGGCGATCGGGTCCCGAGCCCTGTCGAGGTCGAGCAGTGCGGCCACTGGTGGCAAGGGGAGTTGAAGCTGGTGCGGCCGCGTTTGATCATTCCGGTCGGCAAACTCGCCATCGTGCAGTTCATCGACTCCAGGCGCTTGCATGACGTGGTCGGCGCCCAATGGTCCTATCGCGACGCGAGCGGACTTGAGGCCGATCTGATCCCGCTGCCGCATCCATCCGGCGCCTCAACCTGGTTTAAGATGGAGCCGGGTCGAACCCTGCTGGAGCAGGCGCTTGCGCTCATCGCGATCCATCCGGCATGGCAAGCCATCCGAGCGCCCGGCTCGGACATCCGGCAAACCGAACACGCCGACCATGCCGGGCAGGGGCTCAAATCGGTCGTCGGACCACCGACGCCGACTCGCCCTAAGATCCCTTGACCTTCAGCTCGGTGTCGTTGACGCCATGCACGCCCCGCGCTGCAATCGCGACAGACACGGCATAATTGCGCTGCGCTTCGGATTCGACTTCGCCGGACAGGCGCACGATACCCCGATGCGTGGTGACCGAGATGTCGAGTCCTCCGGTTGTGTCATCAAACAGGAGAACCGTCTTCACCGCGGCATTGATGGCAGCATCTTCGATGAACCGGCGCAGATCGCGCGATTCGAATGGGGCGGAGTCGTCCGTGTCCGGGTTGTGCAGATCGGCACCCGCCGATGGGCTGGACGTCGGCGCCGCCGGAAACTGCTCGGCCTGAGGGTGCGTCGTGGCCAGAGCACTCGCCAGAGAGCCGGTACTCAACAGGGCAAAGACAATCGCGATGCGTGCGGTGTTGCGCATGGCTTATTCTCAATCGGCTGAAATCAGGTTCACAACGTCTGCACAAGCGAAATCTACGCCATGTCTATCTCGGCTTTAAACAACAGCCTGTTACAGCGATGAGGCGACATCCTCATGGCTTCGCGTCCACTGTTGTTCAAAGGGTGTGTCGCCGCCCGGCGATAGACGACATCTGGATCACGCTAACTATCTGATGAAACAGGCGCGCTTTTGTCGCCGAATCACGACAGTTGGCCGCGCAGACAGCCGTTGGTCCCGTTGAACGGTCGCCGTTTCCGGTATCGTCTTTGGGCGGCTTCGACGGTTCGGCTTCCACGGCCGGATATCACAGCTGCATTATTCCGCCCCGGTACTCGCTTGCGAGGAGCGAAACCACTCCGGGTCCAGATGATGTCTGCGCAACAGCTTATAAAACTCGGTGCGATTGCGTCCAGCCAGGCGCGCCGCGGTGCTGACCTTGCCTTCGGTCATACGCAGCAGATTCTCCAGATATTCGCGATCGAGTCGCTCGCGGGCGTCGGCGAGAGACGGGATGGCACTAAGATCATGTCGCAGGGCCCGCTGAACGAGGCTTGCAGGCACGATACCGGTAGTGCAAAGCGCGGCGGCCTGCTCAACCAGATTCTGGAGTTGGCGCACGTTTCCCGGCCAGGGCGAGGACATCATGGCTTCCATCGCGTCCGGGGCGAAACCCTCGATATGCCGCTTGTTGCGGGCATTGGCCTGGGCGAGGAAGCGGTTGGCGAGCAGCGGAATATCTTCGCGTCGTTCGCGCAGGGGCGGCAGCTCCAGCCGGACGACATTGAGCCGGTAATAGAGGTCGGCGCGAAACTGTTCGTCCGCCATCGCCTGGTCCAGATCGCGATGTGTGGCCGAGATGATGCGCACATCGACCGGGATCGATCGATTGGCCCCGACCGGGCGCACCTCGCCCTCCTGCAACGCGCGCAGCAGCTTGGCTTGAAAGGTCAGCGGCATATCCCCGACTTCGTCGAGGAACAGGGTGCCGCGATCGGCCTCTTCGAAGAGGCCCTTGCGGTTCTGCGTGGCCCCCGTAAAGGATCCCTTGCTGTGTCCGAACAGCTCCGACTCCAGCAGGGTTTCGGGAATCGCACTGCAGTTGACGGCCACGAAGGGGCGGTCGGCGCGCGGGCTGGCCCGATGCACGGCACGCGCCAGCAATTCCTTGCCGGTTCCGCTCTCGCTTTGGATCAGGACATTCGTATCCGTTGCAGCGGCGAGGTAAGCCTGGCGCAGGGCCTCTTCCACCGCGGCGCTGCGCGTGATGATTTCGGCGCGCCAATCCTCGGCCTGGGATGCCGGCTCCTGATCGGCGCCGCCCAGCCGTCCCGCGCGCTCCACCAGGGCTAACAGCTCTAGTCCGTTGAAGGGCTTGGTGAGATAGCCAAAGACGCCGCGCTGGGTGGCGTCCACGGCGTCCGGTATGCTGCCATGCGCGGTCAGGATGATGACAGGCAGTCCGGGGTAATCGCGTTGGATGGAGGCAAACAGCTCCAGGCCGTCCATGCCGTCCATACGCAGATCGCTGACGACGAGGCCCGGTTTGAAATGCGAAAGCACCGCGAGGGCCTCTTCACCGCAGGATGCGGTTTTTACCTCGTATCCCGCCGCCTTGAGGCGAATGGACAGCAGCTTACGCAGGTCCGGATCGTCATCGACGAGAAGGATCTTTGAAGGGCTAGTCACTTAATATTCTCTGTGGGTAATTCGAGGTCGGAATCACGCTTGCGGTCACGAATCTGCAGCTCGATCGTCTTGAGCTCTTCGAGCTGAGTCGTGAGTTCGTCGCGTTCGCGTATCGTGTTGCGCAGCGTGCGGTCACGTACCTGCTGTTGCTGTTGGTTCGCCTTGAGCGCATCCAATTGCGCGGTCAGCTCGTTGAGTTGTGTCGTGAGCTCGTCGCGTTCGCGGATGATGGCCCGCAGCGTATGTTTGTCGAAGTCGTCCTGTCCACGCTTCGGTGCGGTCAATGCGCGTGTGTTGAGATCGTCGCGCTGGCGAATCGCGACGTCGAGTCTGCGTCTGAGTCTGGCCTCGCTCTGCAGATTGTCAAGCAACAGGGTCGCCAGAGCGAGCGATCCGGAGGTTTGGCCCGAGTGATTCAGATAGGACTTGAGCAGCTGCGTTGCACGCGCTTTGTCGGATGGTTCTCCGAGCATCACCATGGCCAGCGCCCACCCCAATAGCTCCGATGGATTCTGCGGATCCGCCGCATCGGCCGATTCGCGCAGAAGATCCGGATCCGCCTGGCGCAGTGACGCGACGGTGTCGAACAGCCGATTCAGATCAACAGACTCCGGCGCGGGAGTGGCGTCCCGCGAGCGTAACGGCATCTGAATGCAGCCCGAGAGCATGATCGAGACGGTTGCGATCAGGACTGTCCGGGCAGAGACACGCCGCTGGCGGTCGAATCTGGATCTGGTGCGTATCGTCATGTTCCTTCAGAGGACAGACTCGGTACGTTGGCGTCGTCGAGGGCGCGAGAAGCTCTGCGTCGCGGTAAGCGCAGCTGAAGACGCGCACCTTCATCGGAATTGCGGACCTTCAAGCAGCCTCCGAGGGCGCTGGCGTACTCACGCGCGAGGAACAGGCCGAGTCCGCTTCCGCGAACCCGCACGTTGGTGCCGGCAGACCCTCGAAAAAATCGCTCAAACACATTTTCCCGGTCCTCGAGGCGAATACCGCTTCCTTGATCCTGCACTTCGACAAAGACGTCGTCTTTGTGGTGACCTGTGATGATACTCACACGCGTGCTCTGTGGCGTGAACTTGATCGCATTCGATAGCAGGTTGTCGATAATCGTGCTGAGCCGCTCCGGATCCGACCACAGAATCTCGTGGCTCAGGACCAGATCGATTTCCAGATCCTTGGCGCGTGCCGGCAGCTTGTGTCGTTCAGTGACCTTACGAATCAGATTGTTGAGATCGATTCTGTTGGAAATCGCGACATCATCGCCGTTGGCGTCGTTACTGACTTTCAACAGATTCTCGATCAACCCCTGTAGTTGGAGACTATTGACTCGGACAATGTTCAAAATCTCTTGCTGCTCGGGCTGCAGCGAGCCGACGATATCCTGCGACAGCAGCTCTGCGCCTTCCACGATGCTGGTCAACGGGGTCTTCAGGTCATGGGAGATGTGTTGAAGAAAGAAGGTCTTTTGTTCCTGCAGCTCGATCAGGCGCACCCGCAGCCAGTTCAGGCGTCGACCCAGATCGGCTAAGTCGTTGAGTCCCTCTACATGAATCGGCCGGTTGAATTCCCCGGCGCCGAGTGACCGGATCGCCTGGTCGAGTTGTCGCATCGGGCGGGCGATCAAGGTGAGAAAGATGATGATCAGAATAATGGCGACCGGAATGCTGGCCGAGGCTTGCCAAAGCAACTGCTGGCGGGTTGCCGATCCCTGCTTCTGCATGGCATCGACCTCTTTCGCCACGGCCCGCACATTCTCCCGGAAAATATCGCGTGCAAGATCGTCGAGACGCGGAAAAACCTCCAGCGCGGCCTCCCGCGCCGCAGCGCCCGCGTCCTCGCTCTCGAGCACTGCAAAAGTGGTCTTTGAAGTCTCTTCGAGTCGACGCACCTGCGCCCAGACGGTCGGACCGACATTCAAGCGCTCCATGCCGGCAAGGGTCTCTAAGAAACTGTCGCGCTGACTTTGGTATGACTCCAGGAGCGCCGGATCGGACAACACCTGATACTGCCGGGCATGGCGCTCGATGTCGGTGATTTGCTCAACCAAGTTCCGGCTCGCCTGAGTCGCGTGCACGGCGTTGATAACCGCTTCCTGGCCTTTTGATGCGAGGTGATCGACCGCGACCCAGGCGGTAGCAAGGGCCAACCCGAGCGGCAGGGTGACGACAGCAAAGCCGATGAGGACTAATTGAACAAGCGAAAAGCCGGGGTACAGTCGGCGACGAGACATCATTGAACCGATTAGCGATGGTGCGCAGGGGGGGACTCGAACCCCCACGGATTACTCCACTGGAACCTAAATCCAGCGCGTCTACCAGTTCCGCCACCCGCGCCCGAGTCCCTATTCTACAGTGAATTCGGATCGTCTGGACATGGCTGGGTCGGCTCGTGTATCGAGCGCCCGAAGGCGCCCGTCATGCCGCGTCGCCCGGTCGAGCATCAACGCGATGAGACCAGACCCAATCAGGGCTTAACGCTTGTGAGGCCAACGCTGACCCAATCCTGCATGCCGCCCCGGTACCACTTGAGCTTGTAGACCGGATAGCCGATCTTCACCAGGGTCTTGAGGTTGTCGGTCGACTGGCCGCACCAGATGCCATTGCAGAACAACACCAGTGTTTTCGCGTCGCTGAAGTCCCAGGTGCTTTTGTCTTTGTCGAATTTACCGCCGAACTCGTCCGCGACGATATGTTCGAACGAGTCGGCCTCGCCCGGTGTTTCGAAGGTACCGGAGGCATCGCGGCTGATCTGATTCCAAGGGATGTTGATCGAACCCGGGATGGTCCCGCGCATGACCCAATCGGGGGTGCGCGAGTCGACGATCAGGATCCCGGAGTCGCCTTGGGCGATGCGATGCAGATAGTCGAGAACCTCCAACTCCCCAATCGTATCGACGCCCGGCACGGCAACCATGGGTTGCACGCAGAAGGGCGGGCAGCCGCGCTCGGTTTTCTGGAACATCTCCGGCAGCGTGGCATCGCGATCATGGCCACGCTGGATCGTCATGGGTTCGCCGTTATGGATGATCTCGACGCTCTCCATCATCGGCGTGATCTTGTTGTCGGCGGCGAGTGCGGTCATGCTCGGGGCTGCGCAGGACAGGGTCACAAGCAGCGCGTAGGTCGTTTTGTGCTTCAGCATCATCGGTTTCCTCGGCAAGGTCATGCAGGGGACCAACGCGTCATCGCAGTTGGTCTCGATCGTCCTGTCACTGCGTCTTGGTCATGTAGCTGGGGAAGGTGGCGCCCTTCTCGTGCATCGCCTGCTCGTAACCCAGCTCACCCTGTTGGCGGGCCTTGTCGGCGAGTGCGATGGCGCCGGCGAAGTCCCCGGACTTGGCCAGTGCCTCGGCTTCTTTGATGAACTTGCCCGTGTCGCGCCATTCTCCCCCGACCGAAGAAGCCTTCTTACGCGCGGCCTCCGCAGCGGCAATCGCCTCCTCGGCCGCCTTGGCTGAGTCTGCATCGACCTTGGCGCTGCCCTTGGACTGGTCGACGGCGAACTGATCCTGCTTGATGGCGGCCTGAGCCGTTTCCACTGCCTTGGTGTACTGACGCGTCGGCATCATCGCCTCGGCTTCCTGGATCATTTTGGCGGTTTCCGGCGAGGCCACACCCGCTTTTTCGGCGAGCGCGTGAGCGGCTTTTGCCGCCTCAATGGCTTGCTCGGCGTCGGATCGGTGGGTCGCCCATGCGTTCGTCGCCGGTAAGGCGAGGATCAGCAGAGCGATCAGGATTCCCGTGAAATCTGTTCTCATCATACCGTTCGAGCTCCTCTCGTGCCTTCTTACTAGAGGGGCCCCGTTGGGAGCCCCCGGACCGATCGATGGCCGTGATTATTTTCGTGCGCCCGGCCCGTTGAGCTCCAGACCGTTATCCATGTAGCTCATAAAGAACTCAAGGTTGCGATATTCTTCGCCCTGCAACGGGAAGGGTGCAGCGCGCACCTGCTCGTTACAGCCTTTGTAGCGGCGATGCAGCGTGCCCATCTCACCCCATTTGGAGCGGTAAACCGGCCAGTGCGTGGTGTGGCCGAAGGCCGGGCTCAAGACCTCGGTGCGCAGCGTGCTTCCGGAGTTACCCATGTGGCAGTGGCTGCAGGAGAAATTGAACTGCCCGCGACGGGCAAAATAAAACTCCTTGCCCTTCTCGAATGCCTCGATGGCGCGCGGGTCGTCGTCCGGGATGTCGACATTCCTCACCTGGCCCCGGGATTCATAGGCCATGTAGGCGGTGATGTCCGCCATCGGTCCCTTGGAGTAATCAAGCGGCTTCTCCCCGTTGGCCTCAAGACACTCATTGACCGCCAGCGGCAGCGTCACGACCATGGCGCGCTCCTTGTCCCACTTTGGGTACTGGGCGGCTACCGCCGGCCCGTCGGGGAAGCAGTCGGCGTAGGTCTTACCGTTCGCGAAGGCGGTGTCCCACATCTCCTGGCCATTTGAAATGGCTGGCTCATAGGGGGGGAATTCTTCGATGGCCTCCCAGTTCTCGCGGGCTGTAGCGTCGAGCGCGTACATGCCGTTGCCGAACTCTTGCAGCTCGACCTTAGGGAAACGCGCCTGGAAGTATTCCTGAAAGACCGCCTTGTCCTCTTCCGGACTCGAGGCATAGACCGAGGTGCCAAAGGCGCAGGCCAGGCAGGCGGTCGTCAAAGCGAGCGTTGTGTTGCGCATAGGTGATGTGCCTCTCGTGACCGCTTAGAGTGACCAGATGTACTCGACGACATCGACGAGCTCCTGGTTGCTCAGGATCTGATGTCTGCCGAATGGCGGCATGGCGGCCTCCGGGGTCTTGGCCGTGGCGTCCCAGATCTGGATGGCCAGGGCCTCTTTGCTCGGATAGCGGGTCTGCATCGCGATCAGTGCCGGGCCGATCGCGCCGGGGCTCTCCCCACCGACGATCATATGGCACGCCAGACAGTTGCCCTTGCCGCGATCCTCGACAACGGCCTTGCCGGCAGCCGCGTCACCGTTGAGGTCTAAGACAGGCATATCCGCGGCGATCACCGCGATGGAAACAGGCGCCAGCCCGAGCGCCAGGGCAAGCACACTCGCCCGTAAAGGGTGTGAAAACAGCATGGTTATAGCCTCCTGAGGTCTACACTACAACGATCGGCAAACCGGAGTTGCTCCAGTTTCTGATGGTATTTTTATCTGATCTCCGCATCGTCGCGCGACCATTCCGCGCTTGGGTTGCGCGGGATGCCGCGATATCGTGACCTCTGGATCCTAACACGTCAAAACGAAAATGTCCGACTTCCAAAGTGCGCTGAATCACTCCTGAACGTGCGACGATTCGGGCGGGTCAATCCACCCTGACGCCGGGCCCATCGCACCGGCGTCGACGCGGTGCGCCTGACGTGTCCGGACCGGCATTCTCGGCGCCGACCTTACCGTGCGCGCACGGCTGTATTGGAATTCGGGCTGCGTAACCGGGCATACTAGTCAAGATTCACCCGGTCGCCGATTCCCAAGGCGGCACGCACCATCAATCAGAAGGAGGATGTTGAAGCCATGCCACTATCAAGGCGCGAGTTCATTCAACTCATGGGCATTGCCGGCGCAGCGGGGATGTTCCCTGCCTCAGCCTTTGCCGCCAAGCGGATGCCTGCGGACCTCTACGAAGTCCCAAGGTTCGGTAATGTCAGCCTGCTGCACATCACCGACACCCACGCGCAGTTGAACCCGGTCTTTTTCCGCGAGCCGAATGTCAACATCGGCATCGGGCCGGCCCTCGGGCAGGCACCGCACGTGGTGGGCGAGGCGTTTCTGAAACACTTCGGGGTCGATCCGGGCGGCATCGAGGCGCACGCCTTCACCTTCCTCGATTTCAACGCCGGTGCCGAGAAGTACGGCGCGGTCGGCGGTTTTGCACACCTCAAGACACTGGTGGATCGGGTCCGCACCGAGCGCGGTGACGGCAACAGCCTGCTGCTCGACTGCGGCGACACCTGGCAGGGCTCCGGGACAGCCTACTGGACCCGCGGGATGGACATGGTCGGCGCCTGCAATCTGCTCGGCGTCGACGTCATGACCGGCCATTGGGAATTCACCTACCTCGACGAGGAGGTCATCAAGAACGTCGGCGAGTTCAAGGGCGACTTCGTCGCTCAGAACGTCAAGGTGCGCGAAGAGGCGCTTTTCGACTACCGCTTCGCGGACTTTGCCGGCTTCGACGAAGACCTCGGTCGCGCCTTCAAGCCCTACACCATCAAGGAGGTCGGCGGCGTGAAGGTCGCGGTGGTCGGGCAGGCATTTCCTTACACGCCGATCGCCAACCCACAACGCTTCATGCCGGACTGGACATTCGGCATCGACGACGGCTCGATGCAGGAGGTCGTCGACCGGGTGCGCGAAGAGGAAAAACCGGACCTGGTCGTCGTACTGTCGCACAACGGCATGGATGTGGATCTGAAGATGGCCTCGCGCGTGACCGGCATCGACGTCATCTTCGGCGGCCACACGCATGACGGCATGCCGGCGCCGACCATCGTCGAGAACGCCTCCGGAAAGACCCTGGTGACCAACGCCGGCTCCAACGGCAAGTATCTGGGCGTCATGGACATGGAGGTGAAGGACGGCAAGCTGGTGGATTTCCGCTATCGCCTGCTGCCCGTGTTTTCCAACCTGCTCGCCCCGAACGCCGAGATGGTCGAGTACATCTCGGGTGTGCGTGCCCCGTACAAGGCGCAACTGGAAGAGGAGCTGGCGACCGCCGAGGAGACGCTGTTCCGCCGCGGCAACTTCAACGGCACCTTCGATCAGGTCATCTGCGACGCGCTGCGCAAGGTCAACGACGCCCAGGTCAGTCTCTCGCCGGGCTTCCGATGGGGTACGACCGTGCTGCCCGGTCAGAAGATCACCATGGACAACGTCATGGATCAGACCTGCATCACCTACCCGGAGACCTACCGGCGCGAGATGACCGGCGCGGACATCAAGCTGATCCTCGAGGACGTCTGCGACAACCTTTTCAATCCGGATCCTTATGTCCAGCAGGGCGGGGACATGGTACGGGTCGGCGGGTTGGACTACGTCTGTGATCCCACCGCCTCGATGGGCGAGCGGATCATCGACATGGCGCTCGACGACGGCACCAAGATCGAGGCCGACAAGACTTATGTGGTCGCCGGCTGGGCCACGGTCGGCAGTCAATCGCCGGGCGAGCCAATCTGGGAGACGGTCGCAACCTATCTGCGCGACATCAAGACGGTCAAGATCGAGAAGCTCAACACGCCGAAACTCAAAAATGTGACGGGTAATCCGGGTATTGCCGACTATCCGTTCATGTAGCGGCGGAGCCGGATCGCTCTTGCGGGCGTCCGGCGCGGATCGCCTCTCGCAACACCCCGAGATGCGATCCGCGCCCATCCGGTTGAAGCCCTCGCGAGGTTTCGGAGACATACCCGAAGCCTTGCCGGGTTTTTACAATGCTATCTATAGATAGAAAGGCTGAAGCAGTCGTTGACGCGACCGACACCAGGCCAACACAATCGCGCGCTCCCCGGAACCTGGGGACCGCTTGATCGAACCCTCCATCGGGACACCGCGCCGCTGTCGGCCCAGACCTCTTGGGTGCCGTAGGTCCGGACCTTGTGCGCTGTTCTTTGCCCATGCCTGTTGATGGCGTTGGAAGCGGCGCGCAACCGATGACTTCAAAAACAACCGCCTCCAAAGGTACCCCTATGAAACAGACGACGGTCGATGCCATCAAGGATCATCCGCGCTATCAGGAGCTTGTGTGTTCCCGCAAGTGTTTCGCCTGGAACCTCACGGTCATCATGTTGGCCATTTACTACGGCTTCATCCTCGTAATCGCCTTCGCGCCAAAGCTGCTGGGCACCCCGATCTCGCCGGGTTCCGTGACCACGGTCGGTATTCCGGTCGGCATCATCATCATCATCAGTGCCTTCATTCTGACCGGGCTCTATGTCTCCAAGGCCAACGGCAAGTTCGATGAGCTGACCAAGGCCATCCGCGAGGATCTTCAAGCATGAAACGCTTCGCGATCTGGGGCGTCCTCCTCGCCCTGCTGACTCCTTTCATGATTGTGGCCGCGCCGGCTCTCTCCGGCGCCGTCGACCAGCAATCATTGAACATGACCGCCATCTACATGTTCGTCGCGTTCGTTGCGGGAACACTCGGCATCACCTACTGGGCGGCTAAGCGCACCCGCACCGCCAGCGATTTTTACACTGCCGGCGGCGGCATCCCCGGCTTCCAGAACGGTCTGGCCATTGCGGGCGACTACATGTCGGCTGCATCCTTCCTGGGTATTTCGGGACTGGTTTTCGCCTCCGGCTACGACGGCTTGATCTACTCCATCGGCTTCCTGGTCGGCTGGCCGATCATCATGTTCCTGATCGCCGAGCAGATCCGCAACCTGGGTAAGTTCACCTTTGCGGACGTGAGCTCCTACCGTTTCGGACAGACGCAGGTCCGCACCATGGCCGCGGTCTCCTCGCTGGTCGTCGTCGCCTTTTACCTGATCGCGCAGATGGTCGGTGCCGGCAAGCTGATTCAGCTCCTGTTCGGCCTGGACTACTGGATCGCCGTGGTCATCGTCGGCGTCCTGATGATGGTCTATGTCATCTTCGGCGGCATGACCGCCACCACCTGGGTGCAGATCATCAAGGCGGTGCTGTTGCTGTGCGGCGCAACCTTCATGGCCGTCGCGGCATTGAACCACTTCAACTTCTCCCCCGAGGAGATGTTCCGTCAGGCGGTCGAGATCAGTCCGAAGGGGGATGCCATCATGGCGCCCGGCTCGCTGGTGACGGATCCGATCAACGCCATCTCGCTGGGTCTGGCTCTGATGTTTGGAACCGCCGGTCTGCCGCATATCCTGATGCGCTTTTTCACCGTGCCGGATGCCAAGGAGGCGCGTAAATCGGTCTTCTATGCGACCGGTTTCATCGGGTACTTCTATATCCTGACCTTCATCATCGGCTTCGCGGCCATCGTGCTGCTGTCCCAGCACCCCGAGTTCTTCAAGCCCGAGGCGATTGCGGCGGACGGCACCGTGATCAAGGCGCAGCTGGTCAGCGGCATCAACGGCGGGACCAACATGGTCGCCATCCATCTGGCCGAAGCGGTCGGCGGCAACCTATTCCTCGGCTTTATCTCGGCCGTGGCCTTCGCCACCATCCTGGCCGTCGTCTCGGGTCTGACCCTGGCCGGCGCCTCGGCGATCTCGCATGACCTCTATGCCAGCGTGATCGCGCGCGGCCGCAGCAACGAGACCACCGAGATCCGTGTCTCCAAGTTCGCAACCTTCGGCTTGGGTCTGGTAGCCATCGGACTGGGCATCGCCTTCGAGAGCCAGAACGTCGCCTTCATGGTCGGTCTGGCCTTCGCGATCGCGGCGAGCGCCAACTTCCCGGTTCTGGTCGCGTCGATCTTTTGGAGCAAGATGACGACCCGCGGTGCCATGATCGGCGGTTTCGCCGGCCTCATCAGTGCCGTGGTGTTGACCATCATGTCCAAGGCGGTGTGGGGCGACGTGCTGGGCAATGTGGGTCCAGACGGCAAACCGGTCGGCCTGATCTTCCTGAACAACCCGGCGATCGTCTCCATCCCGATCTCCTTCGTCTGTATCTGGCTGTTCTCGATCCTCGACAGCTCGGATCGCGCGAAGATCGACCGTGCCGCCTTCGATGCCCAGCGGATTCGCTGCGAAACCGGCATCGGTGCAGAGGGTGCTTCGGGTCACTGAGGCCTGACGCAAGCTCGATCCCCCGTTCTGCGGGGGAGACATCGACAAGGCGCGAAGCGCCCGTTGCACCTTCCGATGGCGGTTGCAACGGGGGCTTCGCGCCTTGCTGTTTGGCTAAACCTGCGGCTAACACTCAGTAAGGTAAGCCCCCGGCTCTGCCGGGGGTAATTTAACTTCTCAAAAACTCAGGGCATCGCCGAAGCGGCCAGCGCCCGCTCGCGGATCAGGTCGGGTAGCAGCGGAACCGCCCCGAGCTGTTGGATGCGATCGCCCGGGTAGTCCCAAAACGAGATCCCCGGGTTGCGGCAGGTCTTCTTCAAGCTGGCGAAGCCGTCGCGACAGTCTTTGCCGAGATCGCTGCGGGTGCCGCCGCTGATTTTTCGCCATTTCACGAAGCCGCGGATGTCCCCCTCGCTGCCGTTGGTGTGCAAGACCAGATCGGGGCGTTCGAGAACCAACAGCAGCTCGCGCTTGTGGGT
>JBGSKP010000531.1:0-20384 GCA_041741175.1 Thiocapsa sp.
ACACTGTCGTCGCCGTAAGCACGTATCAAGGCACCTAGGGTTCGAATGTGAGACCCGTTCTAAAGGGGATTAAGACAATCTCAATTAGATTGTTCATTTATAATCCTCAGCGTTCGAATGTGAGACCCGTTCTAAAGGGGATTAAGACAATACAATTCGCGTAACCTTGTTTGTCCACCGCAGTTCGAATGTGAGACCCGTTCTAAAGGGGATTAAGACGCTCTGGCGCGTCCAGTTTAATCAGTGGCGAGCCGTTCGAATGTGAGACCCGTTCTAAAGGGGATTAAGACTGTAAACTGCCAGGCTAAATTCAGTGGTTTCCCGATTCGAATGTGAGACCCGTTCTAAAGGGGATTAAGACCCCCTATTTGTAGTAAGTCTAGCATGGTGGACGTTCGAATGTGAGACCCGTTCTAAAGGGGATTAAGACGGCGAGATTCTCCGCGTTGAAATTAGAGTGGTCGGTTCGAATGTGAGACCCGTTCTAAAGGGGATTAAGACATAAAATTCGGGAGTTGATTGTAGGCTTCCAGGGTTCGAATGTGAGACCCGTTCTAAAGGGGATTAAGACTTGCGTTCATTTCTAATCCCCTTCGGGCTGGAAAGTTCGAATGTGAGACCCGTTCTAAAGGGGATTAAGACAGCGTCCTGTGCTGATTGATGATTCATTTGGACGTGTTCGAATGTGAGACCCGTTCTAAAGGGGATTAAGACCTTCTGCACCAAATCGACGCATCAATCGGCCAGTGTTCGAATGTGAGACCCGTTCTAAAGGGGATTAAGACGTGATGAGATCGTTCATTTATAATCCTCAGCAGTTCGAATGTGAGACCCGTTCTAAAGGGGATTAAGACACTGGGCGATGCACAGGCTTATCCTTGCCTTGGTGCGTTCGAATGTGAGACCCGTTCTAAAGGGGATTAAGACCAGACGTGCCGAACCCCATAAATCGGGCACTTGGGGTTCGAATGTGAGACCCGTTCTAAAGGGGATTAAGACCTGGAATTCGATTTGGCACCGCAGCATTTCTTTGTTCGAATGTGAGACCCGTTCTAAAGGGGATTAAGACGTAACCGCTTTGCTCAGATTCTCACCCTCAAACTGTTCGAATGTGAGACCCGTTCTAAAGGGGATTAAGACACGGAACCTGCATTGTATTGGTTAGCCATTTTGTTCGAATGTGAGACCCGTTCTAAAGGGGATTAAGACACTTCGCGAATTTCGATTGTCGTCATTTTCTTTCTGTTCGAATGTGAGACCCGTTCTAAAGGGGAGCAAAAATCCTCCGAAAGAGCTGGGGGCTTTCATTCATGAGCCGCTCGAAGCGGCTACGGATTCGCTAACGCGGCCCCGCGGTTCTTGGGCCACCTAAAGGTGGCACATCAGCTCCACGGGTTAAGCTGGTCGAGTCGCTGATCCTCCTTCTCCTGATCTTGGGTGGACTGGCGAATCAGCGACTCGTCCCGACCGACCGTCGAGACGACCTCGCCCCGCGCCCGGAAGCTTCGGTCTACGAAGGTGTGTCTCCGCTCCCCAGATACCTGGGCGAGATGAGTCGCACGCTTGCCCTTGATGAATCCGATCACCTGCGATACCGGAAACTTGGGCGGATTCGCAACCAGGCTATTCACACGATCAGGTATCAAATGCCCCTCCAAAATGCGGCTCACCTTCTGCTCGGCCAACGTCCTGAACACCTCACCGAGATTGCATTGAAACCCATGGAGCGCCTGCCGATAGAGATCGGCCGCGGTTGCATCGACGCTGCGCATGGGAAGGCCGGGGCATCGTTTCGGATCATCGCGATTTCTCCTCGCGCTGATTTGTCTGGAGGAGATCCACCGGGATGCTCGGGTGTTGACGATAGCCGACGTCCCGCCCGGCGTTCGGCCGTGAAACCGGCGCGAAACTTGGGGTAACGATGCAGCCGCCGACAGGCGTCGCCGCGTCCCGGCACCTTGGCACTGCAAGCCCTTTTCAGTCGTCAGCGCGCAAGACTTCGTGACTCCAGCCTGATCCCCGGAGTCCTAATCCATACAGAAAGTCGGCCGATCTGCTATCTTCTTTGGTAACCTAGCAGTTAAGTCAAGAGTTATCGGGAAGCACCGGCGGGCGCGCTGGTGACGAGGCAAGTGTTGTACCGATCGTCAATCTTAAGACGCCCTCAACCGCCGCTTGGAGGTTGGCCTGTGGATGATTTCGCGCAGCTCAATTTGGTAGGCCGGTCGCCAGCTTTTCTTGGAGCGCTGGCTGCTGTCGCTAAGTTCGCCGTCTGCGACGCGACGGTTCTGATCCAGGGCGAGACCGGCACCGGCAAGGAATTGGTCGCACGCGCAATCCATTATCTAAGCGCGCGTCGCAATGGCGCGTTTATCCCGATCAACTGCGCGACGCTTCCGGACAACCTGGTCGAAAGCGAACTCTTCGGGCACGTCCGTGGTGCCTTCACGGACGCCAAAGAGGCCAGGGTCGGACTTATCGCTCAGGCTGAAGGCGGGACGCTTTTCCTCGACGAGATCGAAGCGATCAGTCCACGCGCCCAAGCCGGGCTTCTGCGTTTTCTCCAAAATCGGGAGTATCGTCCCGTTGGCGGCACTCTGGTTCGACAGGCGAACGTTCGGGTGCTCGCGTCCAGCAACGCCGACTTGAAGGCGATGGTCGCCCAAGGGCAGTTTCGGTCGGACCTGCTGTTCCGGCTCAATGTGCTTTGCGTCCAACTTCCTCCGCTGCGTGTTCGGACAGGGGATATCGCTCTCCTGACGGCGGCCTTCTTAAGGCGACTGAGCAGCGAGTTGGATGCACCCGTCAAGACGCTCTCCAGTGCGTCGATGGGTAGGCTGGAGGCCCATTCATGGCCCGGGAACGTCCGCGAGCTCGAGAATCTGATCTACCGTGAATGGCTGTTGGCAACGGGTTCAATCATCGATATCGGGGTGATCGAGGACAGTCCCGCCGATGTCGATCCGCCTGAGGCTACGCAGGATTCGGGTCAACAGACCTATAAGGTTGCGAAGGCATCTGCTGTCGCCGAGTTCGAACGCGCCTACATGTCACGCCTCCTCGCCAGAACCGCCGGGAACATGACACTCGCGGCGCAAATTGCCGGAAAAGACAGAAGCGATCTCGGCAAGTTGCTCAAGAAGCACGGACTGTCCCGCCAAAGTTTTCTGGGCTACACCGACAGGCCTTAGCATTCCGTCTGTCGGCTAGCAGAAGCTCCTCGTCCCGGCCGCCGGTTCAAGACAATCAGATTCGATCCCCGTCTGCGTCTCTCACTCCAAGCGACCGCTACGCGCGATCAAACCTTCGGAACCTTCAGCGAGCGTTCATGCGTTGACAACGTCCGTTGACGCTGCATCGATCACCCCGAGCGTTTCCATGGGGTGATTCTTCCCCAGTGCCGCGGGAAAAATCCCCAAGGTCTCCATTGCTGTCCGCAGCGCCCTCCCTGTCGCTTTTCTTGATCAAAACGATGGGGATTTTTCCCCGCAGCCATCCATCATCGAACGCGATGTAAAACATTATTAATCAGTTGGTTAGACTCGCTTTGAGAATTGGCGCGGCCTTTGCGTTTCTCCAATCAACTGGGCCGCTTTGGATACTTCCGGGTCGACATGGCAACTCAAGACGATGCGATTGATCGACTCGCCCGGGAGATTGGTCGGTACCTGTCAGAGCATCCATCCGCGGCGGATAGTGCGGAGGGCATTCGACGCTGGTGGCTGTTACGCCAACGCTTCGACGAGGCGTCCGAGCAGGTTCAACAGGCGCTTGACCTGATGGAGGCGGAGGGACAGGTGCGAAAAGAGGTCTTGCGCGACGGAACCGTGATTTACCGTGCCAGCGAGCCCTCTTCGAGCAACCGGGAATGAACACGCCGACACAAGAACCTATCGCATCCGGAAGTCGAACGAGCCAAGGCGACCAGCGCCCAACCCCGTTGTCCGTGTCGAATGGAGATTCTCGTATGCAGAGCGATGTCATCTTTCAGCCGCTCGTGTTTCGCCACCTGACCGTCAAGAATCGCCTGTTCCGATCCAGCATCTCCGGTCGCTGGGATAATTACGACGGATCCGGCACTCTCGCACGCATCAACTGGGAGGAGAAATTCGCTCGCGGCGGCGTCGGGGCCATCATTTCATCCTTCGCCCCGGTCCATATCCGCGGTCGCATCCTTCCCAATTACGCGATGATCGACCACGACGACAAGATTCCGTTTTGGCGCAAGGTCGGAGAAAAGGTCCACGAATACGACTGCAAATTCATCATCCAGCTCAGTCACTCCGGGCGGCAGCGCGACATCGGCGGGGTCGAGAATCGGTTCAATAAAGGGCTGTCGTCGACCTCGCGGATGGACACCTTTCATGGCCTCTTGTGCGAGGCCGCCACCCTGGATCAAATCAAGGAGCTTGTTCAGCTTTTCGGCCAGGCTGCGAGACGCGCCAGGGAGGCCGGACTGGATGGCATCGAACTGCATGCCTCGCATGGCTATCTCTTCACGCAGTTTCTCAGCTCGGCGATCAACGACCGCAAGGACGACTACGGTGGCTCGCTACGCAACCGCTACCGCTTTCTACATGAAGTGATTCAGGCCGTGCGCGCGGAGGCGGGTGCGGATTTCCACCTGCAGGTCAAGATGAACGCCTTCGACCTCAACAATGCCCTCTTCCCCTGGGAGAAGAGGGGCAATGACATCACGGATTACATCCAGGTCTGCGAATGGCTTGAGGAAGACGGTGTCGACGGCCTGCATATCTCCGCCGGCAGTATCTTCCCGCATCCGCTGGTCCCACCGGGCGCCTTTCCCGTCGAGGAGGCGAACAGCGTCTACGGGGCCATGGTCTCGAACGGGGTCCGCGCCTATTTTCCGAATTATTTTCTGTTTCACTTCAAATCGCTGCGGCCGATTTTCCTCTGGCTGTGGAATCGCACCAAGAAGGACTACCCGCTGGAGGGCGTGAGCATGGATGGCTGTCGCCAGATCAAGGCGCGAGTCGGGATCCCAGTCATCAATACCGGGGGCTTCCAGGACGGCGCGCTGATTCGCCGGGGCATCCTGGAGAAGTATTTCGATGGCGTCGCGATTGCACGACCGCTCGTCGCGAACAACGATCTGCCCCGGACCCTCGCCTCCGGGCAGGATCTACCGGACCGCCCCTGCTCGTTCTGCAATCGCTGTCTGCTCAACGCGCCCGCGAATCCTTTTGGCTGTTACGACGAGCGGCGTTACGCCAGCCACGAGGAGATGATCGCGGACGTCATGTCGGTCTTCAGGCCACCGACCTTCCACTAGACGCAGGAGCCGGTCCCTTGCCCCTTTCACCCATTGGAGGTTCGCGGCCATGAGCATGAAGCAGGCAACAACCAAGACCGCCACGCGCGTCTTGACCGACGTGGTCCGTTCGAGCCCGGTCGATGAGTATCTGGAGCGCGCACACCGACGCATGTTCTGGGTCCTGGTCGCGATTCTGCTGCTCATCCTCCTGATGATCTGATCCGGGGCTACGCCGGACCACGCCGACACCATCGACATTCGCTACCGCCGTCACACCGGCGCTGGATGGGAGAGACCTCATGAAGACACTCAGCCGCCCACTCGTCATTGCGATCGCCGCCGTCGCTATCATCGCGATCTTTGCCGCTTTAAGGAACGCGCGCCCGGCGCAGGACGAAGCGAAACTGGCCGGTAAGACGACCGCCGACTTCCCGGAATCGGCAGTGGACTATTTCAAGGGCATGGACAACGGCATCGCTCTGGACGCGGATCAGGTCAAGGGGCGCAACACCTGGATGATCTGGACCGGCGGCAACGAAGCCTTCTGGGACTGGCTGGCCAACAACAGCTTCGGCACCTTTGATCTGCTCAAGGCGGCGGGATCCTATCCCTGTGCTCCAGGCGCCGAGGCCCCGGGCGCGGCGGCACCCTATGCCGGATCCGCCGCCGACACCTCGCGCTATCCGGGCGGGAACTACACCACTTACTACAGCCGTACCAACCGCTTCGCCTATCTTGGCCTGATGAACGAGCCCGGCTTTGTCCAGGCCACGAAACCCGACAAGTTCGGGCTCTGTCTGGATGAGCGTACCGCGCCGCCCGAGCCCTTCGATGAGCAGGTCTATGGCAAGGCATCCGGCGTTCTGGGCTTGCGCCTCTATCCCAACCCCAATTTCGATGACAAGGCCGCCGCGCGTTGGGACGCGGACAAGTTCTACAACGACCCGGACTATTACTCCGACCCCAAGCTGGTGCGCCCCTATCGGGTCGGCATGGCCTGCTCTTTCTGCCATGTGAGCCACCATCCGCTGCATCCGCCGGCGGATCCAGAGGCGCCCCGATTCGAGAATCTCTCCGCGACCATCGGCGCCCAGTATTTCTGGTTCGGTCGCGTCTTCGGGGTCAATGTGGAGAAGGATAATGTCGTCTGGCACATCCTCGACAGCCAGAAACCCGGCGCCGTCGATACCTCGCTCGTGCCAACGGACTACATCAACAATCCGCGGGCAATGAACGCCATTTTCGATGTGAGCGCGCGTCTCAAGGCCGCCGAACGCTGGCACCAGGAAACCAGCGCGGGCGGGGCGCTGGCCCTGCCCGAGGTCCAGCAGCGCGGGCCGACCTTCGGCGTGCCGCGCATCCTTTGGGATGGCGCCGATTCGGTCGGTATCGATGCCGCCCTGACGCGCGTCTACATCAATATCGGCGAATACCATCAGCAATGGATCCGCCATATCCGCCCGCTGATCGGCGTCAGACCCCAGACCCCGATCGAGGTCAAGGTCGCGCAGGAAAACTCGGTCTATTGGAATGCGACCCAGGAACGCTCGGGTAATCTCGCCAAGTATCTGATTGCGGCCAGCGGCCCCATGCCGCTCAAGGAGGCGCCCGGAGGCGCGGACTACATCAGCCCGGATCCGGCCGTCATGGAGCGGGGCAAGATCGCCTTCGCCGAGAACTGCGCCGGCTGCCATTCCAGCAAGCTTCCGGATGATGCGCCGAAGCTCAACTGCGGCGAGCGCGACTATCTGGAGTGTTGGAAGGAGTATTCGGACTGGACCGAGACCGACGACTTCAAGGGCAAGATGCGCGAACTGGTGATGGCGGACGATTTCCTGAAGGACAACTATCTGTCCACCGACGCCCGCATCCCGGTCACGACCCTGGAGACCGAGATCTGTAGTTCCATGGCCAGCAATGCGATCGAGGGCCATGTCTGGAGCGATTTCTCCTCGCAGACCTACAAGAACCTGCCGGCGATGGGCAAAATCGTGCTCAAGGACCCCATCACCAACGCCGAATTCGATTGGGAAACCCCGGCCGGTGGACGTGGCTATCAACGGGTTCCGTCGCTGGTCGCGATCTGGTCCACCGCGCCCTATCTGCACAACAACGAGGTCGGTCTGTTCAACAGCGATCCGAGCACCGAAGGGCGCATGGCCGCCTTCGACGACGGCATTCGCAAGCTACTTTGGCCCGAGACCCGCCCGGGCATCATCAATCGCACCACCGAGGTCAGCTTCCTCAAGGCCGCGACCCAGACGCTGCCTTGGTACACCCAGCCGCTGGTGGACGGCAATCCCCTGTCCAGTCTGCTGCGATCCGTGGTCGGGCTCGGCGGTCTCGTGGAGGGGAGCAACATCGTGGTCGGCCCCATCCCCGAGGGCACGCCGGTTAATCTCATTTCGAATCTCAATGTCGACCTCGGCGACGAGGGCGTCGGTCTCTGGCGGATGCTGCGCTTCCTCAAGAGCGCCAAGCGTGCCTATCAGGAGATCGACCGCGACAATCTCGATCCGGCTCAGACCACCGAGCGCCTCAAGGCACTCGCTCCGGATCTGATGGCACTCAGCACCTGCCCGGATTTCGAGGTCGACCGGGGACATCCATTCGGGAGCGATTTGCCGGATGCCGACAAGGAAGCCCTGATCGAGTTCGTGAAGACGCTCTGAACCCAGACTGAAACTGGCCGCGACCTTGTCAACCGTTCGACGGAGCTTGACCGATGGCGTCCGATCCACTCGACAACAGCCTGAACGCGAACGATGCGCTCGAGTACGAGTACATCGTCGTCGGGTCCGGCGCGGGCGGTGGGCCGGTCGCGGCCAATCTGGCCGAGGCCGGCTACCGGGTGTTGCTGATGGAGGCCGGCGGGTCGCCGGATAGCTACGACTATCAGGTGCCGGCCTTTCATCCTGCGGCGTCCGAGAACAAGGCGATGTCCTGGGAGTTCTTCGTCCGGCACTACGCGGACGAGGAACAACAGCGGCGGGATTGCAAATACACACCCGAGCGCAAGGGGGTCTTCTATCCCAGGGCCGCCACCCTCGGCGGCTGCACCGCCCACCACGCCATGATCCTGCTCTATCCGCACAACAGCGATTGGGACGAGATCGCCCGCGTCACCGGCGACGACTCCTGGCGGGCGAGAAAGATGCGCCGCTACTTCCAGCGCCTGGAAAACTGCCGCTACCGCACCGTCCAGCGCATCCTGCAACGGCTGCTGCGCTGGAATCCCAGCCGTCACGGGTTCGATGGCTGGCTGGAGACCAACAAGGCGGATCCGCTGATGATCCTCGACGACAGACCCATGCTGCGGCTCATCGTCAGGGCCGCCAAGAGGGCGCTGTTCGCGAACGACAACTGGCTCACGCAGATCTGGCACAGCCTCACAGGGCTGTTCGACCCCAATGATTGGGCAATGGCCAACGGCAAGCGGGTGGGGCTGCGGATCACGCCCCTGTCGATCGCCAGGGGCCGTCGGCTCGGGACCCGCGAGCGCATCCAGGCGGTGCAGAGGGCTTGCCCGGATCGGCTACATCTTCTGACCGGGGCGCTGGCGACCCGCGTGCTGTTCGACGCGGACAACAAGGCCATCGGTGTCGAGTATCTCCCCGGTGAGCATCTCTACGCCGCCGATCCCAATCCGCGCGATGCTCGGATACCGACACCAAGGCAGGTTTTCGCCACACGCGAGGTCATCCTTTCCGGCGGAGCCTTCAATACCCCGCAACTGCTGCAACTCTCCGGCATCGGTCCCGCCGACCTGTTGCAGCGACATGGCATTGAGGTCCTGGTCGATCTGCCCGGGGTCGGTGCCAATCTCCAGGATCGCTACGAGGTCACCATTGTCAACCGCATGAAAGTCCCCTTCGCCCTGCTCGATGGCGCAACCATGAAGGGACCCGATCCGGGCGAGGAGCCCGATCCGCAGTTTCGCCTCTGGCAGCAGGGTCGCGGACCCTATACCACCAATGGCGCCGTGGTTTCGATCGTCCGGCGCTCCGCTGCGGCCCGGGCGACCAATGGCCCGCCGGATCTGGTTCTGTTCGGCCTGGTGACCAACTTTCGCGGCTATTTTCCCGGCTATTCCCAGGATGTCCGGGCGGCCACTCAGTATTTCAGCTGGGCCGTGCTCAAGGCGCACACCAACAACCACAGCGGGACCGTCGCCATCCGCTCGCAGGATCCCACGACCGTGCCGGAGATCGATTTCCGCTATTTCGATGAAGGCAACGATGTCGCGGGGGAGGATCTGGAGGCCGTGGTCGAGGGGGTGCAGTTGGCGCGCCGCATGATGGCTGGGGTCAGCGACCTGGTCGCCGAGGAGACGGTGCCCGGACCAGAGGTTTGCAGCCCGAAGCAGATCCGCCAGTTCGTCCGGGACGAAGCCTGGGGCCACCACGCCTCCTGCACCTGCAAGATCGGTGCGGCGAACGATCCCGACGCGGTGCTCGACAGCCGCTTCCGGGTTCGCGGCACCCGCAACCTGCGCGTGGTGGACGCCTCGGTCTTCCCACGCGCGCCGGGTCTCTTCATCGTCTCCGCCATTTACATGATTGCCGAAAAGGCCAGCGACGACATCCTGGCCGATGCGCGCGCCGGCTGATTGCCGCGTGCGGTTTCGTCGGATTTCGCGACACACGGGGGCTTTGCCATGAGCCATGAGGGGATGCGTGACAACAAAAGTGATTCGGCGACCCTGACCAAAGCGTTCCGACGCGCGTTGCGCCGGCTGCGGTGGCTGCTGTCGCTATTGATCCTGATCGGCGTGGGCGTCTGGCTTTCTGCGCGCTTCACGGAGGATCGGCCACGGGACTACGCCGACATCCAGGATCAGTTCAAATACGGCTCCATTGGCAGTGAGCCTGGCGGGTCGATTGTCGATGCCGTCGGCGGTCTGCTGCCGCCCGAGCCCATCTTCGCCGCGCTGCCGCACGTCTGCCCGGACAAGCTGCCGGGCGGTTATGCCTCGCTGGGTCTGCTGACGGAGGAAGGGCGTCCCTTCCCGATCGGGATTTCACAACGCCATCGGTTGGGCGTGGATCAGGTCGGACTCAATTGCGCCGTCTGTCACACCGGCACGGTACGCGCGACGGCGGACGGCCCGCGCCAGATCATCCTGGGGATGCCTTCCCATCAGTTGCATCTCCAAGGATTCTTCCGCTTCGTCTTGGATTGCACCCTGGACGAGCGTTTCACCGCCGACAACCTGATGGGGCTCATGGCGCGCAATGGCACCGAGTTGAACTGGTTCGACCGCATCCTCTACCGCCTCTTCGTCATCCCGCGCACCCGCGAGCAAACCCTGATCCTCGCCAAGCGGCTGGAACGCATCATGGGGCATGAGGTGCCCGACTGGGGACCGGGCCGGGTGGACACTTTCAATCCCTACAAAGGCATCCAGTTTAATTGGCCGTTGACTCGCCTGCCCTTGAGCGAACTGATCGCCGCCTCGGACTTCCCGTCGTTGTGGAATCAGCAGCCCAGGGACGGGATGTTTCTGCATTGGGACGGCAATAACGACTCGGTGGATGAGCGCAATCTGAGCGCCTCGCTCGGCGCCGGCGTCACGCCGGTCACCATCGACCATCCGCGCCTGCAACGGGTGCGCGACTGGATCTGGACCCTGCCGCCGCCCGCCTATCCATACCCCATCGATCAAACGAAAGCGGCGCGAGGCGAGCCGCTCTATGCGAAATACTGCGCGGATTGCCACGCCGACCACCGCTTCAAGGAGGGTGTACGCAGCGGCGGGGCCGTCGGCACCGTGGTACCGATCGCGGACATCGGAACCGATCGCCATCGGCTGGATTCCTACACCTTCGATTTCGCGGCGAATCAGTACAGTCTCTATCCCGATTCCAAGTATCGCTTCACCCATTTCCGCAAGACCCAGGGGTATGCGAACCATCCGCTCGACGGCATCTGGGCGCGGGCGCCCTATCTGCACAACGGCTCCGTTCCCACACTGCGCGCGCTGCTCGACGATCCGCAAGACCGTCCGGCACGCTTCTATCGAGGTTATGACGTCTTCGATCCGGTCGGAGTGGGATTCGTCGCGGACGTGCCCGAGGAACGGGGCCACCGCTTCTTCCTTTACGACACCGCGCTTCCGGGCAACGGCAACGACGGACATCGCTATGCCATCGATCTGCCGCCAGAGGACAAGGACGCCATCGTTGAGTACCTGAAAACCTTTTGATACGGCCGCGCGCCGGAGGGCATGACGATGTCGGACAAGCATCCCAAGCAAGGTAAGTGGCGCCGGATTCTGACGGTCCTGCTGATCGTGGCGGCGCTTGGAGGCGGATTCGTCTGGTGGAACCTGTTCCGCGAGCCTGCGCAGGAACTGGCCGATGACTCGATGGACGAATACTTCAAATACGGCTCCATCGGCACCGAGCAACAGGACGGTATTCCCTACTGGATCTGGCTGGTCCTGCCCAAGATGTTCCCGGAGTATCTGCCCGGAGCCGGTGGGTGGGCCTCGCTCGGCTTCGGCTGGGAGCAGGGTCGCGAGCTGCCAGTCGGCTTCTCCAAAAAGGTCATCGGTTTCGAACGGGTCGGGGTCAATTGCGCACTCTGTCACACCGCCACCCTGCGCGAGACGCCGACCGGTGCCCCGACCATCTATCTCGGCGGCCCGCCCAACCGGGTGGATGTGCTCGGCTATCAGCGCTTCCTGTTCAAGAGCGCCGCCGATCCGCGTTTCGACGCGGACAACATCCTGGGGGAAATCGCGCAGGTCTACGAGATGTCCCTCGTCGACCGGCTGCTCTACCGCTATCTCCTGATCCCGGCAACCCGCAAGGCGATCCTCCAACAGCAGGAGCAGTTTGCCTGGACCGAGAGCCGGCCGGACTGGGGCCGTGGACGCATCGACCCCTTCAATCCGGTCAAGGTCCGCGCCCTGGGGGTCGATCCGGGCGAGACCACCGGCAACTCGGACATGCAATCCATCTGGAACATGGCGCCGCGGGTCGAGCATGGCATGGCTCTGCATTGGGATGGACTCAACACCGACCTGACCGAGGTCGTCCTGAGCTCGGCCATCGGCGACGGCACGCTGCCCAAGGTTCTGCCGGTCAAGAAACTCAAGGAATTGGAGAATTGGCTCAAGGCATTGCCAGCGCCCAGGTTCACTGATCGGTTCCCGGTGGACACTCAACTCGCGGCCGCCGGCGAGCCGATCTATCGGGAACAGTGCGCGCGCTGTCATGCGATGGACGGCGAGAAGACCGGTCAGGTGCTGACCCTGAACGATCCCGAATGGGCCGCCGCCGGGAACGATGCCAGCGGCTTGCCGCCTTTTACCGATCATCACCGCGCCGACATGTGGACACCCGAAGCCGCCTCGGCCTACAACGAGTACGCGAACGAGTACGACTGGGATTTCAGCCGCTTCCGTTCCACTGGCGGTTACGTCAACGTGCCCCTGGACGGACTCTGGCTGCGCGCGCCCTATCTTCACAACGGCTCGGTGCCTTACCTGGGCGAGTTGCTGGAACTCCCCGAACGGCGCACCAAGGTCTTCTATCGTGGACTTGATGTCTACGACCCGACGCGCATGGGGTTTGTCTCGGAGGGACCGGATGCCGAGCGTCTGGGTAGCCGCTATGACACCAGCGTCATCGGCAACAGCAATCAAGGCCATCTGTGGGGAGCCGACCTGGAACCGGACCAGAAACAGGCGCTGATCGAGTATCTCAAGTTGCTTTAAACCGCGTCACCAGAATCATCGGAACAATCCTTGAGCCCAACGCAACATGAAAATGACGCATGTCGGTCTGGACGCGGTTTAGTTCTATTCATGACTGACGATTCACATCCGCTCGATCGAGGGAGGCCCGACATGAAGACACCCGCCAAATGGTTCAGCCGCGCGGTCTGGTTCGGCATCGTCGGCAATTGGGTGCTGACCCTGCCCACCATCTTCGCGCCCGAACGGACGTTGGATCTGCTCGGGCTGCGCGCTACCCATGATCCGGTCTGGACCGCCTTCGCCGCCCTGCTGGTCTTCCTCTTGTCGCTCTTCTACATTCCCGGAGCGAATTGGCCCTATCGCTATCGTTTCAACGCTTGGTTTGCGGTCTTCGCCCGCCTGGCGGGCGTGATTTTCTTTTTGTTCCTCTATCCAGGACTGTATCCCGCCTTCGGCCTCTTCGACGGCTTCTTCTTTCTGATCCAGTTTCCGCTGCTGCTGCTGACCATGCTCAAGCGACCGGCGGAGGAAGCGCCGGACCGGACCCCACAGGCGCCGCCCACCGATTGGCGCGCTGGTTGACCGCATTTCGGTTCTCATGACCAGCGTTTAATCGGTGTAGCAGCGAGAAATGGCAGTCGAACCAGCAACCGACACTCGGATAGATGAAACCTCATGAAACCGCAAGCGCAACCGACAGGCTACGTCGATCCGATCGACCGTGAAGATCTTGGGCGGACCGCGCACAACGAAGCCAGCGCTGAACAGCGGCGCCGGGCGCCGTTTCCGGTCGCGCTGGAACAGGCCGAAACGGACTACGTTCGCGCCTGGCGCCGTCAGCGCGGATGTCATGAGCCGGAGGTGACCAGCGACAAACTGGTGGGGCTGGCCCTGTCGGGCGGAGGCATTCGTTCGGCAACCTTTGCGCTGGGCGCCATGCAGGCACTCGCTGCCCGGGGCCTGCTCGAAAAGTTCGACTATCTATCGACGGTGTCCGGTGGTGGCTACATCGGCGGCGCGCTGACCTGGCTCTTGAGCGATAAAGCTCAGGACGGCGGCGTCCCGAGTCCGGATGCACCTCGCTTCGGCCTTAGCCCCGACACCTTTCCGTTCGGCACCGACGATCCCCAACCGAACGCCGAGCGGCACGCCGACGAACGACAGCGGCGCATGCTCGGCTATCTGCGCGAACACGGCTATTACCTGACACCGGGGGCGGGGATCACCGCCGTGTCGCTGTTGGGGATCGTGCTGCGCGGTACCTTTCTCAACCTGATCGTCTGGATACCGATCTACGTCCTCTTTTTTCTCTTCGGTCTCTGGTTTTTCGGTCATTTCAACCCCGGTATCGACGGGATGATCCTGCTGCCGAGGATGATGAATCTCCAGGGTCACGCGGAGCTGTTCGGTTTCGAGCTGTTTCTCTGGATCGGTGTCCTGCTCTTGGGACTGACAGCCCTCGGCACCTTGATCTATGCCTTGCTGACCGGGATTCGGCGCGAGAACACCATGCCCGGTATCGCGCGCTTCTGGTATGCAGCGCGCCGCCTCGTGGAACGCCTGGGCGGGGTGTTGCTCACGGCCATCGTCTTGTTGTTCCTGATCGGCAGTCTCCCGGCAATCGGCGACCACCTCAAGGATTCCTTCAAGGCCGTGGGTCCGCTCGCCATGCTCTCGGGCATGGCCGTGGCGATGCGTCGCTTTCTCACCCCCCAACCCAATGCGATGCGCCCCGGACCCGATCTGATGGCCAACCTCGGCGCCGCGCTCTTCCTGTTCGGCACCCTGCTCGTGACCTATGAGATCGCGTTCTGGCTCTCCTTCCAGGAGTTGATCACCCTTGCCGTCACCGTCCTGATCGCGGTCGCGCTGGTCTTCGGCTGGCTGGTGAATTGCAACTACATCTCCATCCACCGCTTCTATCGGGATCGGCTGATGGAGACCTTCATGCCCGACATCGATCGGGCGCTCGACAGCGAGACCGGCGCGGCGCTGGGTGCCGATGTCGCCCGATTGAACGATGTGGCCGATCCCCGAAACCCGCGCGGACCCTATCACATCATCAATACCAATGTCGTTCTGGCGGACTCGCGAGAGTGTGTCTACCGCAATCGCGGAGGCGATAGCTTCATCCTTTCCCCTTTGTATTGCGGGAGCAATGCCACGGGCTGGTGTCGCACCCACGACTTCTGCAACGGTCACATGACCCTGGCCACCGCGCTGGCCATCTCCGGGGCGGCGGTCAACCCGAACACCGGCGTCGGCGGCACCGGCTTGACCCGCGCCCGGCTGGTGTCGTTCGTCATGGCCCTGCTCAATCTGCGTTTGGGTTACTGGGCCGGACATCCCGCCCCGAACAAACGCCCGCATCACGCCCCCAATCACTTCCGCCCCGGTGCCTACACGGCCGGGAACCTGCTGGGCCTGGACCTGCTCGGCTTCAACGAGCACCGGTCTTTTCTGCAACTGAGCGACGGCGGGCATTTCGAGAACATCGGGGTCTATGAGCTGGTGCGTCGTCGGGCACGACTGATCCTGGTCTGCGACGGGGGTGCCGACGGTGCATTCTCGTTCTCGGACTTCCAGACCACCCTAAGGCGGATCGAGCAGGATTTCGGTGTGCGGATCGAGGCCCTGGACGACGCCTCCCCGGATTTCGTGGTGCCCGCTCCGGCGCCGACACCGATGTTCCCCAACGACGTCGGTTTCTCCGAACAGGGTCATCTGGTCGGCTGCATCATCTACCCGGACGACACCCGAGGCTGGCTGATCTATCTGAAGGCCACGCTGACCGCGGCCATGAGCTTCAAGGTCAAGGGCTATGCCGCCCAGCATCCGGAGTTTCCCCACCAGAGCACCGCCGATCAGTTTTTCGACGACGTCCAGTTCGAAGCCTATCGGGAGCTGGGCTATCGCCTGGCGGCCGACATGCTCGATGCCAAGACCCCCGCATCTGCGGCTGGTGAAGGGCTTCCCTATTACAGCGACGCCGCGATGTCGACCCTTGCCGACGTGGTGAGGGCCAGCGGGGCTTGACTGGTTCAACGAAACCAACCGGAGGATGGGTCATGATTGTCTCACGCTCCGAGAGCCGTCCCGCGGCGCAAACGGAACGGCCCAGGCAAGGACTCATCTTTGCGCCGGGCAACCTGACCGTGCTTGTCTGGCTGTTGTTCATCTCGATCGATGCCGCCGCGACCGAGGTACCGAATCCTCCTTTCACGGGTTCGACTCGGAGCGGATATCTGTTGTCGACCCCGCAGATCGCCAACCCACTTGCTCCACTGGCGCACGCCAAGCATGCGGCCGGAAGCATACGGGTTCGCGCTGCGGTCGTGACGGTCGCGGATCCGCTGGAAACCCATCTCGGCCGAGCCTTCGACGTTCAGTTATCGGCACTGATCCGCGCTTTCCACACCAAGGATTTCGTCCTCGATGGTTTTGCGCTGACATGGAACTTAAGGCGCGCCGAAGCTGTGCAGGACGGCGGCGACATCCCCGAGAATGGCACAGCATCCTTTACCGATGATCAGCGCAGCAGGCCGAGCGTGCTCGTGTTTCGCAGGGATCTCTGGAGGCATGTGGAAGGCGCAGGCGATGGCGGGGCAGCAGGACCCGGCAGCGAATACTTCGTGGTGTTTCTGGTGGGCGAGTCGCCGACCTTTGGGGTTCATCCGCATGCGTTCAGATGCGCCATCAACTGCGCCGCTCGGCTTGCCGACGCGAGCGATCCCGAGCGCTTCGCCCAGCCCTGCGCCTGCAACGACAGCGACCTAGCCTGGGGACGAGCCACGCTGGAGATCATCGGCCCCACCTTTTCCGGCTCCATGGACTCGCTGGCGATGGTTCTCGCCTCGCTGTCTTCGAACGGCGCGGGGGTCGAGGTCAACCTGCAATCGCCGTCGGCTACTGTGCAGAGCAATGACCGAGTAGATGAATGGATCAATCAGATTGCAGGTGGACCGATTGACGTTCAATACACATCGCTGGCAAGCAGTCTCAAAGATCAGCTTTCCGCCCTTGCGATCTATGCGCACGGAAAAGGCACGCTAGATCTCAAAGATAACAAGGGTAAGAAAAGGGCTGTCCTGATTTTGGCTGAAGAGTCGACATTCGGGCATGGTGTTTCCGAGCTGCTGAAAAGCGAACGCCGCAACCAAAATGTTGACAACTTGCAGTCACGCCAAGACACGCTCAACGATAGCGCAGCGTGGCCCGCGTTTCTCGAAATCGCCAGGGTCGCGGGCTTCCCGCAGAACATTGCAGCGATTCGCGCCGAACATTCCCGAATCGACAAGAAACAGAGCGAGTCCCGGCGCGATCTTCTCAAGGTACAGAATCGGCTGTTGGAGCTGGATCTCTCTGGAATCGACTTGGTCACCGACCGACCGCCGGCCTATCGGCGCCTGCTCAGTTCCCGTTCCGACGAATTAATGCTCTATGGCACTTTCGATGCGCTTCGGGTTTGGGTCAATCCGTCCATGGTCGTCATCGTCGCGACCGATGTCCGCGACCGCCTATTCCTGCTGAACGAAGTCCGTAAATCGCTCCCGAATGCTCTGCCGGTCCTGATGGAGATGGACTACCTGACGGCACACCCCGACTACCGAAAAATCAGCCGCGGGGCGCTCGTGGTCCCGAATGGGGACACGGTCCTCTGTGTCGATACCAAAGGTTGCTTGACATCCTGCCGTCGGGCCGGGACCAGTCCGTGCGCCCGGGGCAAAGCCGATTCCGACGGCGATAGGAAGTCATACCTGTCCTTCCCTTCAGACTATGCGGCCAACATGTTCCGAGCGGCGCTCAATCTGATCGACACCGGATGCGGCTGCAAGGATCCAGCAAAAACCAGCGGGGCCAATGGCCATCGGAAATCAGACTCCCTGTATGTCACGACACTTGCAGGGTTTCAGCAGGTCTATCCGGATGTCGGGTCAGGGATGAAAGACGGCGGTCGGCAGACAGAGCCCCCTGCACCGCCCAGCCGATTGCTTGCTGCCGACGGCCGTCTGTTGCTGGATCGCCCGATTACAATCTTCTTTTTGGTCGCCGGACTCGTGGTGGTTGCGAGCGCCCTGTGGCTAGCAGTCTTCGGCCGCGCGCATTTGGTAATGTTCTCGCCGCTGCGCCACCCCAACCCTTTGTGCGGTATACGGGAGGCAGAGTTCAATCCGAAGAACGACGAAGGTAAGAGTCGAGATAACGCGGAATCGAATTTATTACGCCTAAACCGCTTTCTTTCGATGGTACTGTTGGCACTTGGCCTTACAGTTGTCTGGATCGCAGGAACCCATCTCAATGAGTTCTTATTCTTAGAGACACATCAAAAGACATGGAGCCTTGCCCATGGCCGCGACGCCCAGATGTTGATCGGCCTCTTTCTACTCTATGTCTGTGCGGCGATTGTTGCGGGATGGAGACTGTTCCTTTGGCGCCGACGCTGCATTGGCCACCTGAGTAGTCTGGCTGGTATTTCCGGTATCCCATCGCAAGATCGCAGTCGTGGTCAAGTCGCGCTCAGCGCAGCAGTGGTTGTGGTTGTCGCGTTATTGCTTTTGGCCTGGTTCAGAGGCATGCCGAACTCGGTCGACTCCGCCTTGACGTCGATGTTCGTCGACTCAATGCTGTTGCTGCTAGGTGTTTGGTTCCTCGCCGAGCTTTGGACGGAATCGAGACGCCTTGCCTGGTTTGCCCAATTGCTTGCGCCGACTGCCGGCCGCTCGGCCGAGTCGGCGGCAGCGAAACCCGACATTGATTTAATTGTATTGCCTAATACAATTTTTGCAGGCCGCTCGGCCGAGTCCGCGGCAGCGAAACCCGACCCGTCCAACGGGAGTCCACCGGGCGGCAGTTGGGCAAATCCATTACAACTTAACGCCCTGCCGCAGTCGCCATTCAATCTCCACTTCCGCGAGCGCGATCTGGCTGCCCTGGTTGCTTCTCCGGATGAGACCTGGCGTACGCAAACCGGCGAGCTGTTGGCATGTCGATCACCATTCAACGCTGGATCGAATCCTTCCTTTCGGGACTGGCAGGCACGCTTGGTCGCCGAGATGCGCTACGGTACGACCGCGATCCGGAGCTGCGCCTGGGCAGCCATTCTGGCGCCGACGACAATCTTGCTCGGAATGGGCCTCTATCCGCCTTACGGTGAGCGACTCATGACGACCGCGTCGGTCGTGCTGGTTTTCGTCGCCTTCGCATTGACCATGTCTGTTGTCATTAAACTGGAGCAGCATCCCTTGTTGGGTCCGATGTTCACGCTAAATCGCGACCAGTTATCGTTCGGCGGGGTCATCGGTGCGCTGTGGGGTAAGCTCATCGCGGCAGCAGTCATTCTGATTCCGGTGCTCTTTCCTGATGCGCTATCGGGACTGTATGGGATACTCGAATCGATCGACTCGCTGCGGTAACCGCGGTATGCCCGACTTTTTGCACGGAGCGACGGCCTTGTTGTGGAGGACCTGGTGCTGCGCTGTCCAGCCGTTCAACCCCCCCCCGGCCCCTTGGGCGAGCGGAGGTCTGGCATCCGGGGGCAGCCCGGTCGGAGGTTCGGCGAGCGCGACCCTGCGCCTGGATCGGCTCGGACCCGAGGCCCTCTCTGATCTGCTGGCGGCGCAGATCGAGCGGTTCCTGTCGCAGGTCGGCATGGACTGTGACCCCGAGCCCGCATCGGCGCCACCGGGCTGAGGCAGACGGTCGCGACCGTGTCCGGTCGCTTCGTTGTCGTTGTCGGAGTCTTGACCCGCCTAAAGCGGGTCCATGACTTCTGCTGGCCTGCGCTAGAGCCCAAGCGCCTCGGCTATGGCCTTTGCCACCGGCGGATGGGACAGATAGCCGGGGATTGCGTGGGGGTCCCTTCCCGGATTCTCGAAGTCCGCGATGTTCTCGATGTTGCCGGAAAAGAGCGGCCCGCCGAGCCCGCGGTTGAGGCTGATGAAATCATCCGGGTCGCGGACGTTGATCCAGCGACCAACGGCGGTCGGCGTCGCGAACGAGGGGCCAAGGGCGCGCTGGACGGTCGACAGCGTCAACGGCGTGCCGAACGTGACATACAGTGGCACGTCGGCCGGCGAACCGGCCTTGGCAAGCGTGCGCAGCAGTTTAAAACTCACCACGGTACCGAGCGAGTGGGTCACCAGAACCATGGGGCCGGCCTCCAGCGCCGGCCGGACGACGGCATCGACGGCGGGGCCGACATGGGGCCTCCTGAGATAGGCATAGGCCTGATCGAGCAGGCGTAGCGCCAGATCGCCGCGGAGCGGGGAGACCCGCTCCAGCGCACTGACGATCGCGTTGATCCGCCGACTCATCGGAAAGCCCTGGGCGACGGCGACGCCGTCCGGTGCCTCGGCGGCCAGGCGCTCCTGTTCTTCAACGATGGCGGCGGGGCCAATGCCGGCC
>JBGSKP010000532.1:0-3318 GCA_041741175.1 Thiocapsa sp.
CGCCGGCATTGCGTGCGGCGATCGACCGGCTGCGCGAGGCGGGACGGCGCGTGATTCACGCGCTGCCGGGACTGGAGCAGGATCCACGCGATCTGGGATGCGTACAGGTGCTGGTCGAGCATGACGGGCATTGGGAACTAGAGGATCTCCTCGCGGAGTAGGAAGAGACTACAGATGGGCAATAACGTCGTTGTAATCGGCACCCAATGGGGTGATGAAGGTAAAGGCAAGGTGGTCGATTTGTTGACCGACCGGGCGTCCGTCGTGGTGCGCTTTCAAGGCGGCCATAACGCCGGGCACACCCTGGTCATCGACGGCGTGAAAACCGTGCTGCACCTGGTTCCTTCCGGCATTCTGCGCGAAGGTGTGCGCTGCCTCATCGGAAACGGGGTAGTGCTCTCGCCAGCGGCCTTGCGCGAAGAGCTTGCCATGCTCGAGGGCTCGGGGATCCCGGCGCGCGAGCGTCTGGGCATCAGCGCGGCTGTCCCCTTGATCCTGCCCTACCATGTCGCGCTGGATCATGCTCGGGAGCTGGCGCGTGGCGCCAAGGCGATCGGCACGACCGGTCGCGGGATCGGTCCGGCATACGAGGACAAGACATCGCGTCGAGGCATCCGGCTCGGCGAGCTCCTGGATACGGAGCACTTCAAGGAGCGCCTGCGCGAGGTTCTTGAGTATCACAACTTTATGCTCGTGCACTACTACAAGGTCGATGCGGTCGACTATGCGGCTGTGCTCGATGAATTTCTCGATCATGCCGAGTTCCTGCGTCCGCTCGTCACGGATGTGCCGGGTGCTCTGCATGCCTGTCGCGCCGAGGGCAGGGATGTGCTGTTTGAGGGTGCTCAGGGCTCGTTGCTCGACATCGATCACGGCACCTATCCCTACGTGACATCGTCCACCACTACGGCCGGCGGGGCATCAAGCGGCAGCGGCGTGGGGCCGCGCGATCTGGACTACATCCTGGGGATCGTCAAGGCCTATACCACGCGGGTCGGCGCGGGGCCTTTCCCGACCGAGCTGTTCGATGCGATCGGCGACCGACTGGGTCAGCGCGGCAATGAGTTCGGGGCGACAACCGGACGCAAGCGTCGCTGCGGCTGGCTCGACATGGTTTTGCTCAAGCGCTCGCTCGAGATCAACAGCGTGACCGGCATCTGTATCACCAAGCTCGACGTGCTCGACGGTTTGGATACCATCAAGGTTTGCACGAGCTACCTGCTCGACGGCAAAGAGGTCCAGACACCGCCGGTCGGCGCGGACGCCCTAGCCCGTTGCGAGCCGCGTTATCTGGAGATCCCGGGCTGGTCGGACTCGACGGTCGGCGCGACCTCGTTGGATGCACTGCCCAAGGCAGCGCGCGACTATCTGGAGACAATCGAGCGCCTGAGCGGACTGCCGATCGATCTGGTCTCCACGGGTCCGGACCGGGTCGAGACCCTGGTCCGTCGCCACCCGTTCGACGTCTGACGGTG
Organism: Thiocapsa sp.; assembly: GCA_041741175.1. GTDB lineage: Bacteria > Pseudomonadota > Gammaproteobacteria > Chromatiales > Chromatiaceae > Thiocapsa. The sequence continues at coordinate 1,476 of JBGSKP010000532.1, forward strand.
CGGTGACACCATGGACGCTGCCGTTGCCGCTCTGCTGATCGAGGGTCTCTGGCTGATGCTGATCGGCCTGGCTATCGTATTCTCGTTCCTGCTGCTTCTGGTCGGTCTGCTGGTCCTGATGTCCAAGGCGGTGGCCCGATGGGGGCCTGACGAGCCACTGCCAGCGACCCTGGTCGTTTCGCATCCCGTGGCGCAGCCGCGGGATGAACCGCGCCTGATCGGCGTGATTGCAGCGGCGATCCACCAGTATCGGCACCACAATCCGCCGTGATGGCTGGATCGCACCGGATCCCGGCACCCGTGCCTGTTCCCGATCGGGTCGACCCAGCGCGCCGCCCTGGCTGATTGCGGCTGCGGTGGCTGGCCACCCGCTCGCGATTTCCGACCGAGCAGCATCCCAAACACGAGATCGAGCCCCGCATGAATCCATCCAACCGACTCGCGATCACCGATGTTGTCCTGCGCGATGCCCATCAGTCGCTTCTGGCGACGCGCCTGCGTATCGAGGACATGCTACCCATTGCACCCAGGCTCGACGAGGTCGGCTATTGGTCGATCGAGAGCTGGGGCGGAGCGACCTTCGATGCCTGCATCCGCTATCTGGGCGAGGATCCCTGGGAGCGGCTGCGCCTGCTCAAGGCCGCGATGCCCAAGACGCCGCAGCAGATGCTGCTGCGCGGGCAAAATCTGCTCGGGTACCGGCACTATGCCGACGATCTGGTCGAGACCTTCGTGGAGCGCGCCGCCCTCAACGGCATTGACGTCTTTCGCATCTTCGATGCCATGAACGACGTGCGTAACCTGGAGACCTCGGTCAAGGCGGCCTTGGCGACGGGCAAGCACGCGCAGGGCACTATGTCGTACACGGTTAGCCCGGTGCACAATCTCGACTACTGGGTCGATATGGGTCGACGCCTGGAAGACATGGGCTGCCATTCGATCTGCATCAAGGACATGGCCGGCCTGCTCAAGCCCTATGTGGCCGAGGCGCTGGTGACGCGACTGAAGCAGACGTGCAGCGTCCCGATCGCCATGCAGAGTCACGCGACGACCGGGATGAGCACCAGCACCATCCTCAAAGCGGTCGAGGCGGGGATCGATATGGTCGATACCGCCATCTCCTCGATGAGCATGACTTATGGTCATTCGCCGACCGAGTCCGTGGTGGCCATCCTGGCAGATACGGATCGCTCCACTGGATTGGATCTGCTGCTTCTGGAGGAGATCGCCGCCTATTTTCGCGATGTGCGCAAAAAATATGCGAAGTTCGAAGGTGCGCTCAAGGGTGTCGACTCGCGCATTTTGGTCGCGCAGGTGCCCGGCGGCATGCTCACCAATATGGAGAACCAGTTGCGCGAGCAGGGCGCGACCGATCGTCTCGACGCAGTGCTTGAGGAGATCCCAAGGGTACGCGAGGAGCTGGGTTTTATACCCCTGGTGACGCCGACCTCGCAGATCGTCGGCAGCCAGGCGGTGCTCAATGTCCTGATGGGCGAGCGCTACAAGAGCATCACGAATGAGACCGCGGGCGTCCTCAAAGGTGAATACGGCGCGACGCCCGCCCCGGTGAACGCCGCGCTGCAGCAACGCGTCCTCGGCGACGGCGAGACGGCCATGACCTGCCGGCCTGCCGACAGACTGATACCTGAGCTGGATGTGCTGACGGCGGAGCTGGAGCGTCTGGCGACGGAGCGTTCGCTGACGCTGGCTGCGAACCAGGTCGACGACGTCCTGACCTACGCCCTCTTTCCCCAGGTCGGGCTGAAGTTCCTGGAGAATCGCGGCAATCCGCTCGCCTTCGAACCGCCGCCCTGGCAGGAGCCGAACCGCCCGCAGGCGGTTG
>JBGSKP010000533.1:0-9423 GCA_041741175.1 Thiocapsa sp.
TCGCCGGGGAGGGCTTGCAGCACTTCGTCCCCTTGATCGGACGAATCGGCCCGCACCAGGGTGACCGTGCCGCGGAAGACGCCTGAATGAATCGTACCGTCGTCCTCGACGGGGGCGACCAGCGGCTGTGCGGCTTCCGGCGCGGCCTCCTGCGTGAGCACCAGATCGATCCGATCGATCATGCCGATGCGGCCGGTCAATTCCTGAGCCGTGGCGATGTCCGCGATGGCCAGACTCTCGAAGCCGCTCGCCTGATCGGATGTCAGGATGCCGACCAGCTCCGCCGCGAACTCGCGCTCGCCGACACGCAGTCGGAGCGCATCGCCGGGCGCGGCGCCGAGCCGCCGGGCGTCGCTGGCGCTCAGCAGTAGCGTGCCGGGTCGGGACAGCAACCGGATTAGCGACGAACCCTCCACGGCCAGTGCGGTCCCTCGCAGACTGGAGAAGGCCAGCAGATCCAGTCCGAGCAGCGTAAAGGTGCCCTCGCCGATTCTCACCGCCGACTCGATCACCGGAGAGGCGTCCGAGAGCGTCCGCGCGAGTAGAGGGTCGAGCCGACGGCGCAGGTCGGCGTAGAGGGCATCGGGAATGCCTCCGGAGGCCGACTCGATCTGGTGGGTCGCTCGGCCGGCTACCCGCTCGATCGACAGATCGAAGGCGCGGCGCGCGCTGGCGTTGGCAATATCCACCGCGATCACGACCGCGACGCCCAAGGCGATACCCAGGATGGACAGGGCCGACTGCCAACGGTGTCGGGCCAGATAACGCAGGCTGGCGCGAATAAGGACTGGCATCACCAGGCCAACTCGCGTGCTGAGTCCACGAGCTTGCCTTTGTCTAGCGTGAGTACCCGGTCGGCAATCTGTGAGACGCTCAGGCTGTGGGTCACCAGGATGAGGGTTTGGCGGCGATCGGCGAACAGCTCCACAAGCAGTGCGAGGATCTGCTCGCCGGTCTCGACATCCAGATTACCGGTCGGCTCATCGGCCAGCACCAGCGCAGGGGAGTGAATTAGCGCCCGACCGATGGCGACACGCTGCTGCTCGCCGCCCGAGAGCTGATCCGGAAACGCCCTGGACCGGCCGCCGAGCCCGAGTCGATCGAGCATCGTGCGAATCTGCGGCATGCCGCGGGCGAGCGGGGTGCCGTTGAGTTCAAGCGGCAGGGCCAGATTCTCCGCGACCGTCAGGGTCGGGATCAGATTGAAAAACTGGTAGATGAAACCGATGTCCCGACGGCGCAGCAGGGTCAGATTAGGCTCGCCCAGCGCGGAGAGCGTCTGCCCCATGACCTCGACCCGGCCCTGGTCGGGCCGATCGATGCCGGCGAGCAGATTGAGCAGGGTGGATTTGCCCGAGCCGCTGCGCCCGAGCAGTGCGACGCACTCACCACGGGCGACATCGAAGTTGACCCCCTCCAGGACCCGGTGCTCCGTGGTCCCCTCGCCCTCGCGGTAGAACTTATGCAGATCACGGATCCTCAGCACAGGCTGGTCGGCGGCATTGGGCTGCGGCGAGGGTTCGCTCATGCCAGCCACCGCACCAGGTAATACAACCGCTGCCCCTCGGAGGAGCTGGACGGGCCGTAGACCAGGGCGGGGTGCAGACCGCGCACGGCATCCGCGCCGGCGCGGGTTGCCGCTTCATCCGCCACGATGGTCACGCAGCCCTCCGGATAGCGGGCGCGGTCGGTACGCTTCGTCTTGATAATCGCGAAGCGCTGATCCAGCGATTTGGATTCCGGGTCGATGATGACGTTGGGCATGAGTGGTACCAATCCGACGGTTGGGGTCGGATAATCGAACGTGGAGGGGGCGGGATGAAGCAGAGAGCGCCACGCGAACCTGTGCAATCAAGCCGGTTGCTGCAATGCGGGTCAGCACGCAGGTATCTGGGCGGCACCGTGGGCCTTAGGTCCGCCACGCTTCCCCAAGCCGATAAGTGGAGTGTCCGGCCCGTCGGCTCAAGTGCGACCGGCTGTCGTGGTCCCCGCACGTCTTTTGGGCTCGGCCGGCGCTTCTGTTATCCTCACGACCGTCATGCGATCTGCCTTGACGCAATCCCCCTTTGTGCACTCTCCCTTTATGCAATCCCGGAGACGCTTACCGTGATCGCCCAGCATGCACTTGTTCTCAATTTGCATCAGCCCGCCGGCAATCTGGAGGAGCTCCTCGATAATCAGAGCTGGGAAGCCAAGGAGATTCTGTTTGCCTTGGACCGCATCCCGCGCAGTCTTTGGGGCCACGAGGATCTGGCCCGGGTTCACGTCTCGCTGTCCGGCACCCTGCTTGAGACCCTATCGAACCCCGCATTCCAGCAGCGCGTTTACGGCGATGTGGATTGTGGGTCGTTGCTCTGGCATTTTCAGAATGAAACGCTGTTTGAGGTCCTGGGCACGGGGTATTACCACCCGGTGCTGCCGCTGATTCCCGAGGCCGACCGGGAGGAGCATCTGCGTCGCTGGCTGGGCATCGCGCATCATCTTCTGTGGCGTCCGCGCTTTCAGGGCTTCTGGCCGCCCGAGATGGGTTTTTCCATGGAGCTGATCCCGCTGTTGCGCGCCTTCGGCTACCGTTATGTCATGGTTGACAGCGAGCATCTCGAGCCGATCTCGCCCATGAGTTGGCAGGAGTTGCGCTATCGGCCGCACATCGCGCGCTTCGGCGGCGAAGCCATCATCGTCATCGTGCGCGATCGCGATCTGTCGGACGCCCAGGAATCGGGTATGGAGCTCGACTGGTTCCTCGCCGAGGTGGCCGAGCGCACCAAATGGTGCGATTTCACGCCGCTGGTGACCACCTGCACCGATGGCGAGAACGGCGGTTGGTTTCGTAACGTGACCGAAGGGGCCAACTTCTGGACGGCGTTTTATTTGCCGTTGCTGGAGCGGATCGCCGCCGGCGGGGCGGCGGTCGCGCCGACCTTCATCAGCCGTTATCTGGACACCTATGGGGCGCATGGCGAGGTTCGGGTGCGCACCGGCGCCTGGAACACCGGCTGGCATCACGGTCGCGATTTTACCCAATGGACCGGCTCGGACCGGCAGAAGCAGACGATCGACGCCTTCGCCAAGGTCAGTCGCATGGTCCACGACGCGCGCTGGCATGCCGGTGAGCGTGGGGTGTCGGAAGGCCCCGAGGCGCAGGCGATCGAGGAGGCGATGTGGCGTCTGCTGCGTGCCGAGACCAGTTGTCATCTCTATTGGGGCGAGGCATGGGTGCCCCGCGCCGAGGCCGATCTGGACGCGAGTCGTGCCGCCCTGGAACGCATCGGCGTCCAGGCCGAACCCGAACCTAATCCGGAGAATGCGGCCGAAGCCGCTAAGCAGGGCGTTTTCGGCGAGCCGGTGGCGTTGCTGTCGCAGGCTGTTCCCGAGCCAGCGCCCGATCCAGCGCCCGACCGGGATGCCGCACCCGATGCCGCATCGAGTTCTGCCGATCGATAACGGGTGGTCGGGCGTGCGGCACGGCGCCGTGCATTCGGACCCCTGCGGGTCTTGCCGAATCGGCGCTCTTGCATTGGCGATGGCGCTTTGCTCGTTCGTGGTATGCCGTCATCGCCACCCTGGGGCGCCGCGGCGCCCCAAAACCATTTAGACCCCGTCATATCGCCGGGGCCAATCGAGGAGTTCAGCGTGAAACCGCTTTCCGAGTATGTCGATGATCTTCCGAATATCTGTGGTCACGAGCCGGATGTCGAGGCTGTCGTCATCGACGCCCGCACCCGCCAGCTCTTTGCCGAACGCGGCGGAATTGACTTCGGGTCCATCCGCTCGGCGACCGCGATCGCCCTGCATCAGCATCAGCCGTTGATTCCGGCCGGCGGGGGCGATCTGCACAGCGCCGCCCTGATCAGCAATCTGCAGTACATGATGGAGAACCAGCACATCGGTGACAATTACAACGCCCCGGCGTTCGTCTGGTGCTACAAGCGGATGGGCGAATTCATTCCGCAGTTGATCGGCGAAGGCAAGTCACCGCGCTGCATGCTGGAATACTCGGGCACTCTGCTGCACGGTCTGCGCAAGATGGGCGAGCATCATGTGATCGATGCGCTCAAGGGCATGACCTGCAACCCGGATTACAACTGGGCGGTCGAGTGGCTCGGTATGCCCTGGGGTCATGCGGTGGCGCCCTCCACGCCGGTGCAGGATTTTCGTCTGCACGTGAAGGCGTTCCAGCACCACTTCGCAGCGATTTTCGGTTGGGAGGCGCTGGAGCGGGTACGCGGCTTCTCACCGTCGGAGATGGCGCTGCCGAATCACCCCGACGTTGCCTACGCCTTCGTCAAGACACTCGTGGATTGCGGCTTTCAATGGGTTCTGGTCCAGGAGCACACGGTCCAGCAGATCGACAATGGTCGTCACCCCGAGCGTCCGCACATCCCGCACCGGCTGGTCGTCACCAATTCGCACGGCGAGACGGCCACCATCATCGCCATCGTCAAGACGCAGGGCTCGGACACCAAGCTGGTCGCTCAGATGCAGCCCTGGTACGAGGCCCAGGGGCTGCAGCGGGTTATGCTCGCCGGCAAGTCGATCCCGCCGCTGGTCACCCAGATCGCAGACGGCGAGAACGGGGGCGTCATGATGAACGAGTTCCCGGGCAAATTCATGGAAGTCGTCGGGGCCTCGAGCCATACCGACACGCCCATGATGAATGGGAGCGAATACCTGGAGCATCTCTTCGCGCTCGGGATCAAGGAGTCGGATCTTCCCGAGGTTCAGCCCCTGTTTCACGACCGCATCTGGGCGCGTATCCAACCCGGTGACGGGCCGGAGAAGCTGGAAATGGCGATTGCGGAGCTCAAGCAGGAAGACGGCCGGTTCCACATGGAAGGCGGCAGTTGGACATCCGATCTGTCCTGGGTGAAGGGTTACGACAATTTACTCGGACCGATGGAGGAGGCGAGCGTCAACTTCAACCAAAAGGTCCTGATCCCCGGCGTCCCCACCAACGACCCGCGTTATCGCAACGCGCTTTTCCACCTGATGGCCTCCCAAACCAGCTGCTATCGCTACTGGGGACAGGGGCTTTGGACCGACTACGGGCGCGAGATCTGTCGACGGGTCAACGCGATTCTGGATCAGGATTTCGGTTCATGAGCCACGCACCGAACCCGGATGACCTCGTCGGTGTCTTCAACCTGCCCGGCGAGGAGCGTTACACGGTGTTTCTCGAGGAGGCTATCCGGCAAGGCCGGGTCTGGACCCTGAAAGGAGACAACGGGTTCATCGGCTTCTCCGACGACGCGGGGCGCCACTGTTTCCCGTTTTGGCCCGACGCCGCCTGCGCCGGGGCATTGGCCACGGACGACTGGGCTGACTGCCGACCTGAGCCGCTTGCGCTGGATGCCTTCATGAGCCGCTGGCTGACTGGAATGGCCAAGGACGGTCGTCTGGTCGCCGTGTTTCCGGCGGCGGATGGCTCTGGCGTGGTGATTGACCCTGAGATACTCTTGAACGATCTGAAGGAAGAACGCGATATGTAAAGGGATGTCTTGCGATGAATGAGACATTAAGCAAGATCAAAGCGAAGGCGGAAGGGGCTCGCGCCTCGGTCGCCGAAGAGAAGGATGCCTCGCTTGAGATGGCGCAGCGCCGGCATCAGGCGGCGCTGCCGCTGCTCAGAGCGTTCGCGGACATCCAGGATAACTTCGTTAAGATTGAGGCGCTCAAGCGGATCTGGCCCGCGGATTACGACCGGCGTCCCGATCGTGCGCGTGGATTGGTAATCGCCATCCATGGAGGGGAGACCTATCCCTGTGGGCTCATGTTCCATGCTCCCGGCGGCGTGCGTTCGTTCGAAGTGCGCGAGACCTGGGATGGCCGACTGACCTATGTCAGCTCCAGGGAAGCCGCAGGAGCGCGGGCGCTCTTCTGGCAGTTCAACACGCCCGAGCCCTGGCTCGACGGCTTCTATCAGACGATGGCGATCATGCTGGAGCTCTGACCGCACCCTGAGCCGGCACTGCAATCTAGCGACTCAGCTGTCTGTGATCTCGCACGCGATGCGGGCCGCGTCGACGCCGTTGCCGCCGATCAGCCCAGCCAGTGTCGTGACCGGCGACTGCGGTCCGGCCAGATAAAACCGCCGCCCCTGCAGGTCCGGGTGGTCGGCGCGCAGCACGGCAAAGACGTCTTCGGGTCGGCCGCTCATCAGCGGCGTGAGCTGGAAATTATCCAGTGCATCGGTCAGGGCGCGGCCCCAGCGGCCGTGGTAGTGACCCTCGGGATAGGTCGTGTCCCAATACAGATGGAAGGATTCGATGAGATCAATCGAGACCGCGTGCTCGATCAGGCTCTTGATGGGTGCGATGCCGTCGCCGAAGGCGATGAAGAGTGCGGCCTCCGGTGCATCCTCGGTCAGCACGAAGTGTCCGTACGGCCCCGCCACTGCAATCATCTGACCGGGACGCAGCGGCCGGAAGACCGACTCGGAAAAGGCATCCTGGCCGCGTCGCACATCGAACAGGAGGTTACGGCCATTGCAGGGGCAGCTTGCGATCGGCAATTCACGGCTCGCGCCGTCTTCAAGCGTCAACCGCACCCGCTGGCCCGACATGAAACGCAACGTCTGGGTGCGGGGCGTCTGAACGTTCAACGAGACCAGGTTCTCGGAGATCTGCTCGAGCTTGCGCAGGCTGGCGCGGATCTCCTGGTGGGGCAGGTCGGTGACCGAGAGCGCCTCGGCCGCTTCGATGACCACGTCGGTCACGGCGGTGTGCGAGCAGGTCAAGAGATAGCCCATCGCCTTCTCGCGTTCGCTGAGCACATAGTCGTGCTCGCGGATGCGCCGCGTCTCGCCGCTGATCAGACGTGCCTTGCAGGCTCCGCAGTTGCCGCTGGAGCACCCGTAATTTAGGTTAATGCCGGCACGCACGGACGCATCGAGGATGGATTCGTTGCCCTCGACGAAATAGTCGTGGCCGCTGGGGATGAGCTTGACGTTGGCTGCCATGATGCGAAGAAAGGTATCTTTGGCGAAGAGTTGGGCCCGATCATCGGGCAGTGCGCCGGCGCTCAGTGCTGCGCGCGCCTCCTGGAGCCAGTCACGCAGGGCGCGGGCCTGTTCGGCAAGCCTGGTCTCGGGGACTCGGGTCAGCGTCTGGAGCCGCTCGTCGACCTGCTCCAGCAGCGCCTCGGCCGCACCCAATGCGGACATGCGCTCGGCGAGGGTCTGGCTCATGGCGCGCAACCTGGCGACCAGGACATGCGGGCTCGGCAGCACGGCGTCCTGACCCTCGGTCCTGGGCAGGGCATCGCTCTTGATCTGCTCGACACGTTCGAGCGCCGCATCGTTGCTCAGACTCACGCTCGGGTAGGCCCGCAGCAGGTCGCTGACCGCTACCGAGCCCTCGAACGTGGCGATCTCGCCGCGTCGAATACGACGCTGCAACTCGGCGCGCGTGACACCGGCGAGGCGTGCGGCACGTGACAGGCTGAGGTAGTCCATGGGTTCGCGTCTCGGGTGAAAGAAACCGTGTGGTTTAAACCTGCACAGAGCAGCTCCAGTACCAACGTTCAGTCAGCTTCGGAGTCCGTCCGACTTCAGAACCTGGCGGACGTCCGGTCCGCCGTGCCGACCGAAGGCACTGCCATCATCCAGGAGATCATTACGTGAATCAGCAGACCAAGATCGAGATCGAGGCCGCAGCATTTCGGAGCCTGGTCGAGCATCTGCAACGGCGCACCGACGTGCAGAACATCGACCTCATGAACCTTGCCGGTTTTTGTCGAAACTGCCTGTCGAAGTGGTACATGGGTGCCGCGGCCGAGCGCGGCGTCGAGATGTCTTACGACGACGCGCGCGAGGCCATCTATGGCATGCCGTATGGCGATTGGAAGACCTGCTATCAGCACGAGGCCACCGCTGAGCAGGAACGCCGGTTCGAGGAGACCACGCCGCTGCATGCCTTTGTCAGCGGGCATACCAAGTCCTGATCGTCGGCATCGCGAACAACGGTATCCGGAGACCTCGGCGCCGCTGCGCTCCAGGTGCCTCAACGGTTCCGGTTGCGGCGGTGACTTAGAGGTCGCCGGTGGCCCCTGCGGTCATGATCTCCTGGATGGTATCGCGCACCTGAACCGCGTACTCCATCAGGTTTGGCGGCAGATCGGCCATCTGGATAACCTTGTTCAGATCAAGCGTCGTCAGCCATGCCTGCCCCGCCTGGTCCTCGATCAGTGTGATGCGGCAGGGTAGATATGCGGAGAAGTCGATGTTTTCCTGGATCATCTGATGCGCAATACGCGCGTCGCAGAACTGGAAGATCTCGATGCGTTTGGTCTCCACGCCCATGGACTCGAGCTCCTTGTAGAGCGGCAGGTGGGCGACCAGTTTAAAATTGAGCGAGTTGGCCCGCAGCATCATCGAGTCGACGGCATCGTCCATCGAGACATCCTCTGCGAGCGGCATTTTGAGCACGGTGTCGGCGATCGTCATACCTTCGGCACGCGCCTGCGCGGCGAGGAAGGCAAAGGGCAGTAGGACGATCAGGACGGACAGTAAGATCTTTCTCATCGTGATGTGACTCCGATCAAGTCGTTATCATTATTGATATAAAACGCTTTTTGCAATCCCGTAGCCGCATCGGTCCGTTCCGGGCTCGACGTTGCGATCTGGTTTGTTCATGCGAAACGGCTGGACGCGGTTTAGTCGAAGCGATAGTGCTTCTCGACCGCCTCCGTGACGTCCCAGGTGCATTCCATGCCGGCGGGAAAGGTAATCAGGTCACCGCGGCTGAAGGTTTGCGGCTCGCCGCCGGTCGGGGTGACATTGAAGCGACCACGTATAACATAGCAGGTCTCGGCGCGATCATAACGCCATGGAAAAGTCGAGGGTTCCTTCTTCCAGATCGGCCAGTCCTCGACACCGAGGACATCGAGTTTGGCGGGAGATGGCTTATGCTCGCAGTAGATTTGCAGATCGGTCATGGGGGTTCACTCCGGGGTCGTGCGCCGAGGTCGGCAGAATAGTCTGATGGACCGGCATTCTGGAGCCAAGCCGTCGGGTTTTCCACCCGATGCGCCGCACGGTCGCAACGGATGCACCAACCACGACCACAAGCACACCTGTCGAGTCGATTGAGATGAGCGAGCCCGAGACCGCCCCCGTTAATGAGCCAAACGCCGCTCCGCTGGCCGATCTGATGCGGTGTCTGGGTCTGCGGCTGGCGGTCGCCGAGTCCTGCACCGGCGGCTGGCTGGCCAAGGTCATCACCGATTTGGCCGGCAGCAGCGACTGGTTCGATCGCGGTTTTGTGACCTACAGCAACGCGGCCAAGCAGGAGATGCTCGGCGTGCTGCCGCAGACGCTGGACGCCCATGGAGCGGTCAGTGAAGCGGTGGTCAACGAGATGGCCGCCGGCGCCCTGACCCACAGCGCGGCAGACGTGGCCGTCGCCATCAGCGGTGTCGCCGGTC
>JBGSKP010000534.1:0-2931 GCA_041741175.1 Thiocapsa sp.
GGGGGCCTCGACCACGGCCGGCTGAGCCGGAGCCGGAGCCGGCTCGGCGACATCGGTTTCCGCCGCGGCGATCTCGGCAGCAGGCTCGTCCGACACGCCGGCCAGGTCCTTCACCTTGTCGACGGCATCCTTGAGCATGCCTGACCCGGCGGTGGTCGCGTCGGCGATCAGCGTGCCGGCCGACGACGTCAGCTCATTTAGCTTGCCCATGAGCTGTTGCGGCAAACCACCACCGTCCGCTGCGGTGTCGACACTGGTTTCGAAACTGCTGTCGCTCTGGTCAACCGCGGCCAACTGTGCCGTATCGCCGGTCGGATCACGCTCGACCGAACTGAGGTAGAGATAACCAAACGCGATCACGACCGCCCAAAGCGAAAGTTTGGGGATCCAACCAAGACCCGAGCGTTTCGGTTTACTGTCGTCAGTGGCCATTTCGGAAACTCCTCAAAGAGACGTAAGGTTGAGATTCAATGATATCAGAGTTTTCTGATGTACTTAAGCACAGAACGATCCGAGCCGACGCAAGGGTCGACCGCCTGTCGGGCAGCGCCTGGCCGGCCCCGTTCAAGCGGACGTTGCCAGCACCTACAGCACGGTGCGCACCCGGCCGACGCACTCGGCCAGGTGAGACTCGATTTCAGCCATCGTGATCGAAGAACCTGACCCCTTGCCTGCGGCCCAATTCACGACGAAGGCAAAACTCGCGTAGCGCAGACCCAGCTCCCGGGCAATACCGGCCTCCGGCATCCCGGTCATGCCGACCAGATCGCAGCCGTCGCGCTCCATGCGCGCAATCTCGGCGGGCGTTTCAAGACGCGGCCCTTGCGTCACACCATAGACCCCGCCGTCCACCACGCACTGGCCCGACGCGGCGCAGGCACGGACCAATGCCTGGCGCAGGTCCTCGCAGTAGGGAGAGGTCATGTCGACATGATCCAGGGCGCCGCTCTCGCCGTCGTAGATACTCTGCTCACGCCCGAAGGTATAGTCGATCAGATCGTGCGGGACGCTGAGCGTGAGCGGGGAGAAGCGCTCGGTGATTCCGCCGACCGCCGCAAGTCCGACGACACGCTCGGCGCCGGACGCGCGCAGCGCCCAGAGGTTGGCTCGGTAGTTGATGCGATGCGGCGGCAACCGGTGGCCGGCGCCATGGCGAGGTAGAAAGAGCACCCGCACCCCGGCGAGTCGCCCGCTCAGAACCGGCGCGGAGGTATCCCCGTACGGCGTCTCGACCCGATGAGCGCCCTCGATCACCAATGCAGGAAAGTCGGAAAAACCAGATCCACCAATAATAGCTAAAACAGTCATACCTGTGCCGCGATGTCTACATGAGCCGGAATTGACTCGGCAGTCTAACGGACGGCACAGCGGAAGCCAAAAAAATGGCGCCTCACGGCGCCGGAGTCCCGGTTCGCTCCGGGTGTAAAGCGAATCAGGAGCTTAGCTGATGCGACTCCCGCTCCCGCCTGGTGTCCTTGAACAGACCAATCTCAACGAGCTTGGGGAACAGAACCTGCTCCTCGCGATCGATCCGCTTAGCGACCATGTCGAAAATCTCGTGTGTTTCAGCCAGGAATTCGTCGGTGAAGTTGAAATCGCAGTTCTTCAGCCAGTGCTTGTGGTAATCGTCGAAGGTCTTGCGCAGCGGTTTCTCGCCGCTGATGAAGCCCCAGGCGATCGACTTGATCTTCGGATCTTCGTGGATCAACAGACTCGGATACAGACTGCGGTCCTCCTCTGCCAGATGACTGCGGACCCGCGTCCCCAGATCACACAACAGCTCGTAAGCGGTTTTGGCGTTGGGGCGGATCCGCAGTTGCTCGGGAGTGAGCAGCGATCGCAGATCCGCGATCATCTGACGCAGCTCCGTATGGGTATTGCGGTAACTTTCTAGGGTCGACATGACACATCCTCCTGTTCTTTTGACTGTGCGGTCGCGGTGCCGGCGCGCCGGCCATTCGGGGCCATCCCGATCAGGTGGCGCCGGTGCCGATAACCGGATCGATCTCGCTGATGCGGCTCTCCGGTGGAAGATGTATACCAAACCCTAAAAAGTGTCAAAAAGCGAGTACTTATATTTTAGATTAAGCAGATATTAATAAACGTCCTGGCGCTAGACGTCTTCGTCTGCAACCGCATAGATGCCGTCGCTATTGCGGAAGTAGCCCTTATAGTCGAGCCCATAGCCGAATAGATAGCGGTCTTCGACCTGCACACCGACAATATCGGCCTCGCAGGCGTGGTGACGCTCTTTTGCGACCAGCACGGCCGTCTGCACAGTCAGCGCGCCGTCGGCACGACAGGCATCCACGACATGCCGAAGCGTAATGCCTTCGTCCAGAACGTCGTCGAGCACCAGAATGTCCTGGCCGCGGATGGCATCCGAGGGGCGGTAGTGCCAGACCATCTCGCCCCCGCGGGTCGCGCCTTGATAACGGCTGGCGTGGATGTAATCGACCCGCAATTGAAAGCGCAGCCGCGGCAGCAGTAAACCGGCCACGAAGACGGCGCCCGTCATCACACAAAGCACCAGCGGATCCTTTCCGGCGAGCCGCTCGGTAACGGATGCGGCCATCCGATCGAGCGCCGAATTGATTTCCTCGGGCGTCACAAGCCGAACGGCGCGCGCGGCAACGGCATCGTAATCTTGCGGGTCAAGCTTCATCCAATGGCCTCCGGGCCGGCGGGGTGAGTCGTATGAGTCGGATCGGTGAGCCCCAGATCAAGGGTTTCCAGCGCCTCGAGTACGGCGACGTTGTGCACGCCCTGCTGCCATTCGGGACGCTCATGCAGGTTGAGACGCTCATGTCGGCCGCGCCCATGCATTCTAAGCAGACGCAGCTCGGCAGCCGGATCCCGGTAATCGGCGAAGGCGCCGAGAACCTCCAGGGCCGCGGGGCGATTGTTGCAGACCAGCAGCATATCGCAACC
>JBGSKP010000535.1:0-2554 GCA_041741175.1 Thiocapsa sp.
GGGTGCCGGCGGACGCCCGGGTCACGCTCGCCTGTTCCGCCGAGGTCTCGGAGGCGGCCTTGACCGGCGAGTCTCAGGCCGTTTCGAAGACGCCTGAACCCGTGGCGCCGGATGCCCCCGTTGGGGATCGCGGCGGCATGATCTTCATGAACACCCTCCGAGGGCGCGCTGTTGGCATTGGCCGCCAAGGGTGGCCTGTCGCGCCAAGCGCTCCACGCCGACGCGCCACGCCTTGCGGAAATCCCCTTCGACTCGACCCACAAGTTCATGGGGACCTTCCATGGCGACGGCGAGTACGTCCGCTTGTGGCTCAAGGGCGCGCCCGATGTCCTGCTCGGTTGCTGCACGCACTATCTGAGCGCCGACGGCGAGGCGCCATTGAGCGAGTCGGCTCGCCAAGCCTTCATCGACGAGAACGCGGCAATGGCCGGAGAGGCCATGCGGGTGCTGGCCATTGCGGGTCGCTGCATCCCGGCCGGTGCATTCGATCCCGCGGCCGATCCGATGCGATGGGCCGAGGCGCTGACCTTGATCGGCCTGGTCGGCATTATCGACCCGCCTCGTCCCGAGGCCCGCGAAGCCATCCAGTTGGATCTCTCCGGGGTTCTGTCTTACATTGCCGCTTTGCCTTGTGGGACTGCGATGTTCGACACCGAAGTTTTCAGATTACGTGCGGCCGAGCTGGTGGATGTCGGGCGCTTCTGCTTCTCGCGTGGCTGGTTGCCGGCGACCTCCGGCAACCTGTCCGCACGCTTCGACGCGCACCGCATTGCCATCACCGTCTCCGGCCGCCACAAAGGCGAGTTGGACCAGACCGGCATCATGGCGCTCGACCTGGATGGCACCAGTCTGAGCGAAGGCTGCCGGCCGTCGGCCGAGACCGGCCTGCATCTGATGCTGTATCGCCGCGACCCATCGATCGGTGCGGTGCTGCACACCCATTCAGTGAATGCCACAGTGTTGTCTCGGCTGGCTGGCGATGCGCTGGTGCTGTCCGACTACGAGGTCTTGAAGGCCTGGCCCGGGGTGGAGACGCATGAAGCGACAGTGCGCATTCCGATCTTCCCGAACGACCAGGACATCGCGCGTCTCGCCGGGCAGGTCGAGCGCGAGCTGGTGGGCACTGCGGGCCTGCCGGCCTACTTGATTGCGGGGCACGGTCTCTATACCTGGGGCTGCAGTGTTGCCGATGCACGTCGGAATCTTGAGGCGTTCGAGTTTATGCTCGAATGCGAAACCATAACGAGGAGCATGACGCGATGAGCGAGCTGCGCGTTCACGCCGAAGACCAACCTGTTCCCGAGGTGGTCTTCAGCGCGTTTTCGGATATTCAGCGCGAGTTGGGCGCGATCGGTGTCAACTTCGAGCGCTGGCAGGCGGATCGCGTACTGGCCGACGAGGCGACATCAGAGGATGTCATCGCCGCCTATCGCCGCGATGTCGACCGCTTGATGACGGACTATGGCTTCAAATCGGTGGATGTCCTACGCATGACGCCGGACCATCCCGAGCGCGATGCGCTGCGGACGAAGTTTCTCGACGAGCACACGCATACCGAGTTCGAGGTGCGTTTTTTCGTCGAGGGCAGCGGTCTGTTTTATCTGCATACCAACGAGCGGGTTTACGCCGTGATCTGCGAGCAGGGCGACCTCATTAGCGTGCCGGCCGGCACCACTCATTGGTTCGACATGGGCCCGCGCCCGCACTTCACCGCGATCCGTCTCTTCACGAATCCGCAGGGCTGGGTGGCCAATTTCACCGGCAGCGACATCGCATCGCGTTTCCCCCGTTACGAATCCCGATGATGATCAAAGCAATCCTTACGGATATCGAAGGCACGACATCGAGCCTGTCGTTCGTCAAGGACGTGCTCTTTCCCTATGCCGCCGAACATCTACCGGCGTTCGTGCGTGCGCATCGGGATGATCCCGACGTGGCACGCCTGCTTGAGGATGCACGCGCTCTGCAACAGGGGGCGCAGACCGACGATGTGCTGATCGCGCAGATGCTCGACTGGATCGCGGTGGACAGGAAGGTCACGCCACTCAAGGCCATCCAGGGGCTGATCTGGGAGGAGGGATACGCCCGTGGCGATTTTCGCGGCCACATCTACCCGGATGCGGCCCGCTGCCTGAACACCTGGCATGCCGCCGGCCTGCGGCTCTATGTCTACTCCTCTGGCTCCGTGCATGCGCAGAAGCTGCTGTTCGGGCACACCGATGAGGGTGACCTCACGAGGCTGTTCTCCGGCTTTTTCGATACGCGTGTCGGTGGCAAACGTGAGACCACAGCGTACGCCGCCATCGCGGCCGACATCGGCCTGACCGCGTCCGATATCCTCTTTCTCTCCGATATCCGCGAAGAGCTCGACGCCGCCCGGCAAGCCGGGATGCACACGACCGCATTGCGCCGCGAAGGCGTCACCGGTCCATTCGGCAGCCACCCCGTTGTCGAGGACTTCGACGCCATCCGTCTCACCGCGTGATGACCCGCTAGCAGCTCCTGAAACGCGTGTCCGCGCCAAGGCAGGAACGCGCGGGTAGCGGATGCGCGG
>JBGSKP010000536.1:0-4954 GCA_041741175.1 Thiocapsa sp.
GATAACGGACGCGACCTGGTGCTGGCCGGCGATGCCGCCGGCGTCGTGGCACCGGCCTCGGGCGAGGGGATCTACTATGCGCTGGTCGGCGGACGCCTCGCCGGGGAGGCGGTCGACAGCTTCCTGAGCACCGGGAACGCGCGTGCGCTAAAAACCGCGCGGGCGCGCTTCATGAAGGCCCACGGCAAGGTATTCTGGGTGCTGGGGATGATGCAGCACTTCTGGTACGCGAGCGACAAGCGACGCGAACGCTTCGTCAGCATGTGCAAAGACCCGGATGTTCAGTATCTGACCTGGGAAGCCTACATGAACAAGCGCCTGGTACGCGCGAAGCCGGGCGCCCATCTGCGGATCTTCTTCAAGGACATGGCGCATCTGTTCGGGGTCGTCTCCGCGCGTTGACAGGCCGCGGAAGACGCGGGCGCCAGTAACCATGGCCGAGCTTTTCGCGAGCGGGCGCGTGATCGATCTGATCCTCGTGCTAGTGCTGGTCGAGGCGATCGCCCTCGGCCTGCTTCACCGCCTGACGGGACAAGGCGTCGCGCTGCGCGATCTGATCGGCCTGCTGCTCGCCGGCGCCTGTTTACTGGTTGCCGTCCGCCTGGCCTTGACGCGCGCCGACTGGGTCTGGATCGGACTCTGGCTGGGCCTGGCGCTGTGCGCGCATCTTCTCGACCTGGCGATGCGCTGGCGGTCCCGCCCCTGACGCCTATCGGTGAAGAGACCGACGCGGATCTGGATCAGTTGGATGGATTCGGGTCGGCCTTGGTCTGTTGCTCCGAATACCAGGCGAGCTGCTCCAGAAGCTGGGTCGTGCGCTGGACCGATGCCTGGACGGCATCGACCAGTTCAGGAACACGGCGCAGATCCACTGCATCGGTCACTTCCAGCGCGGCGAGCTGCGCGTTGCCGACAATCGACGCCAGCAGTTCCCGGTACAGCGGATCGGCACTCCATTGCAACTGTTGACGCATTAACTTCTGCTGCTCCAACAGACTCACCTGTACCCGATGCCGCGCATTTTCAGCGCTTTTGCGCTCGCTCAGATCGGTGAGGATGAGAACGAAACCCAAGACCGTCTCCGGCGACGAAAAGACCGGATCAGCCCTAACCAAAACAGGATGATCCGTGGCATCGTCGGTATTGAGATGGACCTCCCCTCGCCAGGCCCGGCGATGCACAACCAGATCGTTCAGACGCAGCTGGACCTCGGCAGACTCGGCAAAGAGCGGCAACAGGTCATAAAGATGTGGCGGAGGAGGCCGGTTCACATTCAGAAGTCGCTCGAAGGATTCGGTCCTGAGCAGGATAACACCCGAGTCATCGGCAATCACGATGGGCTGCTCGGATACCAAAACCTGCGACCGAACTTGAGCCAGTTGAGATTGGGCAATCAAGACCCTGACCGAACGAAACTGCTGGATCACATCGGCGACGGATTCGCCGGTCAGTCGAGCGGTCACCAGATTGGCCGATGTCCAGGGGTCGGATGTACCTTCGACGACTTGATGCCATTGCGCGAATGAACGCCGGGGCGAGAGCTGCGACCGGGCATCCGCGCTCGCGCCCCGCTTGAACGGATTCCCGGCCCAGGTCACGGTTCGCACCCGCTCGGGACGGCACCAGATCAGATATTCACCGGTGCCGGACGAGACCGGCGCGGCAAGAAGTCCGCTGGCCACTGGGGTCAGATGAGCGAGGTGAGGCGCATCGCGCCGCAGCGAGGCGGTGGCGATCACCGGGCGCTGCGGTTGACCGGCCAGCCAGGCACCGATCTCGCGCAGATCCCGTGTCCCGGGCACATCCCCTGCCGCCAGGATTTTTCCGTCGCACAACAAGGCCACACCGGCCGCATCGACCGTTTGAAGCAGCGTGCGCGGATCGTCGAACAGTGCCGATGTCCAGTCACCCTCGCGCGAGATCGCCTCGACCATCCGTTGCTCCAGACGCCGCACCGAGAGCTCGGCTTGCGCCTGCACAAAGCTCTCCAGAGCGGCGATGCGTGTGGTCACCGCTTCGGACAGCAGCTCGCAGACCGCACGAATCTCATACTGGACGAACCGCGGCGCACGATGGTGACAAGCCACCAGACCCCACAGCCTGCCGCCGACCAAGAGCGAGGCGACCAGGGTGGCCCCGACACCCATATTCTTCAGATACTGTATGTGGATCGGCGACATGCTGCGCAGGCTGCACAGCGACATATCCAGATCCTCGCCGGTCACCGGCGACACCCTTGGACGCAACGGGACCGCCCGGTAGTCGACATCCACCAGGAGGCGAATCCGGTTACGCTCGTAGAGTCGACGCGCGATCTGTGGAATATCCGTGTCCGGGTAGCGGTTACCCAGATAGGGCTCAAGCTCGGGCTCGCGCTGCTCGGAGAAGACCTCGCCATGCCCTTCGTCGTCGAATCGATAGACCATGACACGGTCATAGCCCGCAATCGCCTTGAAGATGCGCGCGGTTTCGTCGCATAAGGCCCGCAGCGACGCCGACGCAATAATTGTCTGCAGTGCCACGCTGACCTGTCGGGAGAGCTCGATCACCGGCCCGGATGGCTCCAGCTCGACAATGAGTCCGCCGGCGGGCGGGCGGTGAACGATCGCATCGAAGTCGCGCGGCGGCATCCCGCTCGCACAGCGCAGGACCATCGGAATCCTGCTCAGATCATCCGTCAAACACAGACGCAGGCGTGTAGCCAGCACGGGGATGAGATCATCGAGTCGGCAACCGAGCGGATCGACGTCCAGGCCCAGAAGTCCAGGCGCATTCTCGGTGGCCTGAATGACGGTCAGATCCGCCTCGTCCAGAGCGAACAAGGCCCCGTGAGGCTGGATCGATGCCGCGAGCTGAATCTGCTCACGCTCGCAATTGGACAGATCGGCGCGCCCAAACGCCGGGGTGTGAGTCAGAGCGGGGTTCACGTGGACGGCACTCCGATACTTAAGCTTCAACCAAAATCGATTCCGATCGCCGTGAGACCCGTGCCCGAAATCGCGCGCTGGGTTACACTAATGGGCAATCGGTTCACTCACGCCCTCGTAGCTCAGTTGGATAGAGCGATCGCCTCCTAAGCGGTAGGTCACAGGTTCAATTCCTGTCGAGGGCGCCATCAACCCACAGATTAGACCTTCCCCCGCCCTTACGTCCGACCATTGCCCGCATCCTAACGGCCGCACGGCGCACGGCAAATCAGGAATGCGTGTGTCAGTCGCCGCGATGCGCGTCGATGCCTGTGGCGACCGCGACGAGCCCTTGCAGAACCAAGTCGGGAATCAGGCGGTAGGGCCGGTCCATCACCGGGATTAGTCGCTCGGCGTCACCGCCTGTGAGCACCAGATCGGGCCGCTGCTGCACCTGCTCGGTCAGGCGATCGTAGAGTCGGGTGGCCAGCGCGGCAATCGCCTGCAAGCTGCCCGCCGCAACCGCGGGGCCGGTGTCGAGCGCCCAGGGCTCATCGGTCGGTTCGGACTCGATGCGGGGGATTTGGGTCCCGGCGAGGAGGCTGGTCCGCATCATCTCCACACCCGGTAGAATCAGGCCGCCAAGATGTCGACCGTCCGCAAGCAGCAGATCGAAGGTGGCCGCGGTACCGGCGTCCAGGATCAGTGTCGCCGTCTGCGCCAATCGATGGGCCGCAACCAGGGCCAGCCAGCGGTCCACACCGAGTCGTGCCGGCTCGGCGTAGGCGATCCGAAGACCGCCGAAGCGCGAGCGGGTCTGCATCGGCTCCGCCTCCAATCCCCAGTACGCGCGCGTCGTCCGAGCAATCGCCGCCGCAACAGGCGCACCCCCGACATTGCTGATGACCACGCGATCCGGGCGTTCCAGCCGCTCCCAATCGGCAAGCAGATCAAGCGGGGCTGCCCCGCCATGACGCACCACCTTCATCTCACTCAGGCTGATGCCGTCCGCAAGGGCCCAGCGTAGATTCGTATTGCCGATATCGAGCACCAGCATCATGGCTCGTCCAACGCCTCCAATCTCAGACTGACTTCTCCGGCATGGTAGACTTTTTCGCACGCGCCCTCGCCCTGACGCTCACAGGTTGACAGACGCAGGGCGCCGTCCGAGGCAATCCCGAGCACCGTTCCGCGGATCACCCGATCACCCAGCAGCAAGTGCACCGGCTCGCCGCGGAAGACATCGAACGCGCTCCAGAGCTCCAGGAAGGGCGCCAGACCATCGCGGCCGAAGCGCTCCAGGGCGTCGAGCAGGCCTTCGATCACCTGCGCGGCAAGCTGGTTGCGCCCCAAACAGCCAGCACCGACGATCTCGCTCAGATCGACCCAAGGCTGGTCGATCTCTTGAGCCGGATCGGGCCCCATATTCAGATTGATGCCGACCCCGACCACGAGCGCGCAAGGTCCGTGCGACTCGCCCGCCACTTCAACCAGCATCCCACCGAGCTTGCGCCGCTGCCAGAGCAGATCATTGGGCCACTTCAGCCCAAGATCCCGCACGCCGGACCGACGCAGCACATCCGCCACAACGGCTCCGGCGGCCAGACTAAAGCCGCCCAGTGCCGCCGGCGGCGCCGGATATCGCCACAGCAGCGATAGATACAGATTGGCACCGAAGGGCGAGATCCAGGGACGACCCAGTCGTCCGCGCCCGGCCGTCTGACTCTCGGCAAGACAGACGGCCCCGGACGGTACGCCAGTCGACGCCTCGCGCATCAGGTGCCGATTGGTCGAATCGATCTGATCGTGAATCTCAAGCCGCGCAATCGCGCGACGGCTGTGCGCCGACAGCAGGCTCAGGATCCGCTCGGCATCCAGGAGATCCAGCGGTTCCTCCAGGCGGTAGCCCCTGCCGCGCGTCGAGATTAGGGTTAGCCCCAATCGGGCGCAGGCCCTGCGCAATGCCTTCCACACCGCCGCGCGGCTCATGCCGAGCTCTCCGGCGATCACCTCGCCGGAGTGAAACTCGCCATCGGCAAGCGCCCGGA
>JBGSKP010000537.1:0-12257 GCA_041741175.1 Thiocapsa sp.
GGCTCGACACCCTCGGGGTCGGCACCCGATCTGCGCTCCGGCGCCGGTCGGGACGGCGTCTGCGCACAGCCAACCAGGATGCCGGCGGCAATCAAGAGTGTCATGATCCGGTGCGCGACGCGGATGGATGGGGAACAGGCAAGCGATCGACGCACGTTATCTCACCTCGAAACACCCTCGGGCACACAGCGTCGGCCAACCATCGCCGGCTGAACAGGGTCGGCTAATCACCTCAAACCGCGACGCTCGCCGGCTGTCGTGCGCGATCATCGATGGCCAGGCTCCGTCCTGCGAGCCAGACCAGGAGCACGACCGGGATGCCGATCAGCGTCGTGAAGACGAAGAATCCGGGATAACCGATCGAGTCGACGATCGACCCGGAGTAGCCGCCCAGGACCTTCGGCAGGAGGGTCATGAGCGAGCTGAAGATGGCGTATTGGACCGCCGTGAACGACACGCTGGTCAGGCTCGACAAAAAGGCGACGAAGGCCGCGCTGGCGAGTCCTGCTGCGAGGTTGTCCGCCGCCACTGCTATATAAAGTAAAGTCTGGTCGGGCCCGGCCATTGCCAAGAGCACAAAGATCAGGTTGGTGGCGGCGGACAGGATAGCGCCGAGCATCAGGATACGCATCACCCCGTAGCGGGTCGCCATCAGACCGCCGAGCAGCCCCCCGACGATGCTCACGATGACACCGAAGGTCTTGACCGCCGTGGCGATCTGCGGCTTGGAGAAACCGATGTCCTGATAGAAGACGTTGGAGATGACGCCGAGAACGATGTCCGAGATGCGATAGAGTCCGATCAAGGCCAGCAAGAGCAGTGCGGTTTTCAGCCCGTAGCGGTCGAAGAAATCCGCGGCCGGCTCGATCCAGGTCTCGCGCGCCATTACGGCGTTCACCGCACCGGCCGCAACCAGGAGCCAACCCGTCGCGACCGCTGCGGCGATGGCAAACGTGAAATGGACTGCTTCCAAAAGGAATCCGGTGAGCGGCCCGCCGCCGGCCGATGCCTTCAGGCCCGAGAAGAGGCCGCCGGAGACGAAGAAGCCGCCGGCAAACGCCGCGGCCGCAATCACAAAGACCCCGAGCAGACGCAGATAATCCGCGGCCGCGTAAACGTGCGCATCGGGGCGGCAGGTCTCGGGCTCCCGGATCGCCAGCGTTGTCGCAACGCCGATCAGCATGCTGGCGGCCATGATCAGGTAGGTCAGTTGCCAGGCGCGGAAGCTGTAGTCGCCGGTTTGCGATCCGAAAAGCGCCGCCAGATAGAGCGCGCCGGCACCGGCGACCACCATGCCGATCCGGTATCCCGCGATATAGGTCGATGACATCAGACCCTGCAGGCGCGGTGGCGCCGATTCGATCCGGTAGGCGTCAATTACGATGTCCTGGGTTGCCGCCGAGAAGCCCAGCAGCACGGCCGCAATCGCCATCCGCGTGACATGGCCGGTTCCGCTTGCAGGATCCACCAGGGCCATGCCGACGATCGCGCTGATGATGGCAACCTGCGAGACCAGCAGCCAGGCACGGCGCCGCCCGAGCCGACGCGTCAACAGGGGCAGCGGCAGCTTGTCGATCAAGGGCGCCCAGACGAACTTGAACGAGTACCCGAGCGCGGCCCAGCTGAAGAATGTCACCGCCTGGCGCTCGATACCGGCCTCGCGCAGCCACAGCGAAAGGGAGGAGAAGATCAGCAAGAGCGGAATCCCGGCCGAGAAGCCGAGAAAGAGCATCGAAAGCACGCTGGGGTTGGCGAGTTCGCGCGCCGTGGACGTCCAACCTCCGGTGCGGCCTGTGTCGGTTGGGGTCATGGCACTCTCGGTTTCGCCGGTCTTGATGCGCCCGGCAGGATGGCGACTGGAAACGAACAACAACCTCACGCAGGATACCGTCCGGGGATACCTCGCCTCAACAACGAACGCCTCGACCTCGCCTGTCGCAGACCCTCCGGACGGTCTACCATAGAGACTGTACGGGAACAGGCATGGCGGGCGACTCGGGCCGGTCGGTGTGGTGTGCTCGTACAATGCAAACCGCGACCCGACTGACGGACAACCTTTAGGAGACTTAAACGTGTCGAATGCGAACCAACCTAGCCTGACCCAACCCGAGGGCGGCCGTCGCAGTAGCCTTATGCGCATCGCTCTGGCTGAATGGCCCTATGCGTTGCTCTTGATCGCGGTGATCGCAGGGATCGCGATTACGGATATGAGGTTGGAGTTTGCGCCACTCTATTGGCGGATTTTGATCCCGGTTTTTGCGCTATTTTCGCTGGTGCTTGGTTGGGGGAGTGCCGGGGCATCGGGTCGGAGCAGTTTTGTGGTGAAGACGTTGCTCCACTGGGGGGGGCTGCTTGTCGTGGTGCAACTGCTCTACCTGCCGCAAATGGTCGACGTCCTGAACGCCGAACTCACCGGATTGCAGATTGTTTTTCTGCTCGGACTGACGACCTTTCTGGCGGGTATTCACGGCGACTGGCGGATGGCCGTAATCGGTGTCTTTCTGGTGGGCAGTGGCGTCGTGGTCGCGTTCATTGATGACGCCGCACTGATGGTGTCGGTCCTCGCCGTCGGCCTGCTGATTGTCTCGATCCTATGGCGCAAGCTCGTAGGCGAGAAGTCAGCGGACTGAGAGCCGGCGGCGTCCGCATATGAAAAAGGCCATCGCGCTCGCCGGGGCGAATCGCGATGGCCTAACGTCGGGGGCGGGCGGAGGAGGAGACCCGCTCCCAAGGGACTGCTCGATACCTGCTATCTTTCACATTGCACTCTTTGTTGTTCTAAGCGCATAGGTTGTGCCACCGTTCGAATATCCGTCGCCATCGGGTGGAGGCGTCCGTGCCCCGGCAGGCATGGCGCCTAATCCACCGCGGGGTATCCTCTATAAGTCAATGATAAATTAATCGAACTCCGTCATGTTCCGGTAGCGGCTCAAGCCTCGCCGCTGAGGCGTCGCACCGGACCAGACAAGCGACCGACCCAGCTGCGAGCGCTGCGCAGCGGCGACAGGCCCCGCCGTGGATGACGTGGGCGGTCATCTCTTGACGCTTTCTGCTCACTCGGCCTGAACCACCGCCAACGCCGTCATGTTGAGCAGACCCCGCACCGAGGTGCTCGGTGTCACGATATGAACGGCGCAGTCGGTGCCGAGCAGCATGGGTCCGAAGGTGCCGCCCTCGTTGATTGTGCGCAGCAGATTGAAGGCGATGTTGGCGGCGTCCTGATTGGGCATGATCAGTAGATTAGCGCGCCCTTCCAGCCGCGAGTCCGGGAAGCGTGACTGTCTGACGATGGCATCCAGCGCTAGGTTGGCGTGCATCTCGCCCTCGACCTCCAGGCTCGGCGCCCGTGCCCGCAGCAATTGCATGGCCTCCTGCATCTTGCGCGCGGAAGGCGACTCGTGGCTGCCGAAGTTGGAGTGCGAGAGCAGGGCGATCTTGGGTCGCAGGCCGAAACGCCGCACCTCCGCCGCGCACAGGAAGGTGATCTCGGCGAGATCCTCCGCGCTCGTGTCCGCCTGCACATAAGTGTCTGCGATGAAGAGCGGTCCTGCCGGCAGGACGATGGCGTTCATGGCGGTGAGGCGACGCACCCCGGGCGCGGTGCCGATGACCTCCTCGACATGCTTCAAATGTCGTGCATAACGCCCGACGACACCGCAGATCATGGCGTCGGCATCCCCGCATCTGACCATGGTGGCAGCGAGCACCGTGGGGTCATTTCGAATATATTCGCGGGCCTCGTCGGGCGCGTAGCCACGGCACTTGACGCGCTCGTAGAAGGTCTTCCAATGGGTCTCGAAGTTGGTGTTCTCGCACGGGACGATCAGATCGAAGTCACGGTCCGGACGAATGTTCAGACCCAGGTCTTTGATGCGATGCCCAATCACCTCTGGGCGGCCGATCAGCATCGGCCGGGCGATGCCCTCGATGACGGCCTGCTGCACGACCTGGAGCACTCGTTCGTCCTCTCCCTCCGAGTAGATCACGCGTTTGGGTGCGGCCCGTGCCTGGTCGAACACCGGCTTCATCGTCATGCCGGTGCGATAGGCGCGCAGATGCATGGCATCGCGATAGGCGTCCAGGTCCGCGATCGGTCGTGTGGCGACCCCGCTGTCCATCGCGGCACGGGCTACCGCCGGGGCTAAGTGCTCCATGAGTCGCCGGTCGAAGGGCTTGGGAATCAGGTACTCGGGACCGAACATCAGCTGGTCGCCGCCGTAGGCCGCGCGCACGATGTCTGAAGGCTCCGCCATCGCCAGATCGGCAATCGCCTTCACGCAGGCGATTTTCATCGCCTCGTTGATCTCGGTGGCGCCGCAATCCAAGGCCCCGCGGAAGATGAAGGGGAAGCAGAGGACGTTGTTGACCTGGTTGGGAAAGTCCGAGCGTCCGGTGGCGATGATGGCGTCCGGGCGGGCCTCGCGGGCGAGGTTGGGCATGATCTCGGGGACCGGGTTGGCGAGCGCCATGATGATGGGCGCATCGGCCATCCTGGTCAGCCACTCCGGCTTCAGGATTCCGGCGGCGGACAGACCCAGGAAGACGTCGGCGCCTTCGATGGCCTCCTGCAGCGTGCGCTGGTCGGTCCGGATCGCATAGCGACCCTTGTAAGGATCCATCTCCTCGGTGCGGCCCTCGTAGACGACGCCTGCGATGTCGGTGAGGGTGACGTTGGCCTTCGACAGACCCATGCTGACCAGCAGGTCGACACAGGCCAGGGCGGCAGCGCCGGCGCCGGCCGTGACCAGGCGAACCTCGGAAATGTTCTTGTCCACGACCCGCAGGCCGTTGAGGATCGCCGCCGAGACCACGATCGCGGTGCCGTGCTGGTCGTCGTGGAAGACCGGGATGCTCATCTGCTCCTTAAGGGCGCGCTCGATGATGAAACAGTCCGGGGCTTTGATGTCTTCGAGGTTGATGCCTCCGAAGCTGGGCTCCAGTCGGGCGACCGTCTCGATGAATTTTTGCGGGTCGCGCTCCTCGATCTCGATATCGAAGACATCGATATCCGCGAACTGCTTGAACAGAACCGCCTTGCCTTCCATCACGGGCTTTGATGCAAGCGCGCCGATGGCGCCGAGACCCAGAACAGCTGTGCCGTTGGTGATGACCGCAACCAGGTTGCTGCGCGCGGTGTAGAGCGATGCCGTAAGCGGATCTTTTTCGATCTCCCGGCAGGCCGCGGCGACGCCGGGCGAGTAGGCCAAGGCCAGATCGCGCTGATTGCCCATGGGTTTGGTGGGCTTGATCTCCAGCTTGCCGGGTTTCGGATAGCGGTGATAGTCAAGCGCGCTCTGATCGAATTGGTCCGGCATCGGGTTCTCCGTTGGCTCATCGGCGGCGTCCGAGGACTGGCTCAGGCAGAGCCGTGGTCGCGACGTCTTATTATGCTGCGGCGCAGCACGCGGCTGCAAAAGATTTTAGTCGGGTTTTTGGCCGGTCACGTCCGGCGTCGGGCCTCGGATCGATTTGCGCCCATCCGGTTTGCCTTAACGCCGCCTGCGCAGCGCTTCGGTGGCGCGTCGTAACGGTTGGGTGATCCGCCAACTCCGCGATTCCATCAGCGCATCGATTTGCGCATCCCGTTTGTCCACTGCATGAATGAGTTCAGCGAGCAGGGCGGTGCAGTCTTTTATCGCCTGAGGGGCCTCCGCAGATTGATCCTTGAGCATCTCAATGGCCTGTTCAAGGTGATTGATCCGCTCATCTCGGTGATGCCCCGTCTGAATGCCATCAGGCTGAACGGTATCGCATTGCGCCAAGGTCTCGGACAGCAGGTGGGCCCACTTCGCAAACTCGGTGTGGCGCTTGAGTAGATCCAGATCGTTTGGGTAAAACACCGACGCAGTCAACGGCGGTTGGTTCATCGGACTGGCCGAACAGACAGCCAGGAAATAGACGGGATCCTGCAACGACGGTGCAACCCGCGCCAGCTGTCCGGCGCGATCGCACCAGGCGTGGAAGCCTGGTGTTTCGCCCTCCAGCGCCTGGATCACCGAGCCGATCGATAAGCGTTGCCCGAAATACTGAACCTGTCTCGGTCATGGTCGGTCGTGATGAATCGTGCAGCGCTCCCAAGGGCGATTGCCGGCCAGCGCATCCGAACACATCCAGCCGTTGTCGTGGCAAGGAGGTAGGACGGATGCCGGATATGCGTGTGAGCAAGCAATGCATCGGCAATCCGCGGATCAGGTTTTACGGCCGTCCTGGCACGTGGAAACCGGACGGTCTTCGGGGTGCTGGTGCGCCGGTAGTGTAGCTGTAAAATCGGGTGAATCGCGGATTTCATTGACGCCGACTCACCCGCTTCGGCGATTCAGTCGAATCGTGCACGTCGCGTCCCGGATCGGGCAGGCGATCCGGGACGCGCTTGCACGGAACGCGACTGATGCGCCGCCCCTGCAGTCAGTACCGCAAGCGTGCGGCGACCGATGCGTGATCAGATGGCCACAGCCTGGGCCCCGGAGGCCGGGTTTTTGTGGCAACCGTGTCACCGAGCAGCCTGGCGTTTTTCACCTGCATGGGAGGCGTGAGCGAGAAGATCAGGTCGATTCGTTCGTAGAGAGCCGTTTTTCGGTTGGCCAGATCCTCATCCTGACAGCAACTGTATCCACGCAGTGGTGGGCCCTTGCCGGTCGCGGCGCCCGGACGCAGCGTCCAGGCGTCGGTGTACTCCTCTGCAAAGATCCGGTAAGGCGGCGTCAATCCAGGAAGCGCTTCCAGATCCCGCGGATCGGAGTTGAAGTCACCGACGACCAACGTCTTGCGTCCCGGATCGACGGCATCGAGCACCCGTAATGTCTGTTGCAGTTCCAGCGCCTGTGCGGTCTGGAAAACGCGCCCGAAGGGTCCGCTCGATTCCAGGCGGGTTTCCAGGTGCGTCGTGACGAACCGATAGCGCTCTCTGCCCAGGGTTGCATTGACGCCAACGAAGCCGCGTTCGAAATAGACCGGGATCGGATCAGCGCCCGGCAGGACAATCTCGGTGGAGGCGGCCAGCGCGTAGTTGCAGCCATCGGCCGAGTCGTTGGCACAGATCACTGGGATTAGTCTCTGTAATGCTTTGAAATCAATGACCTCGTGAGTGACGTCCGCACGCGCCAGGATGACGTCGCGATCCACGACGTCGATGTAGATCAGGGAGCCGTCGTCAAGCCAAACCGGGATGCCGGGTAGCGCATTCAGCGGCGGCTCAAGACCGGCGGGCAGGTTCAGATTTACGACTTCCGCGGCCTTCACATAGCGTCCGTCGAGCGCGGCCAGGGTGTCCGTCAGCTGGTCGGTGAAGGCGCCGGAGAGCTTCGGATCGTCGCAACCGAGATCGTCATCCGGCGGAGCGTCGAGGCACGTCAGGGCGTAGACCTCCTGCAGGCCGACCAGAGCGGGCCGGCGCATGTCGCTCAATGCGGCGAGTGAGCGCACGCGCGCGGCAGGGTGCGTCGCCGCCCGGGTCTGCAGCGTCGCGATGACGGCCGCGTTGAAGTCGTCGGCCTGGACAAGTCTGAGCAGGTCCGCTCCGATGTACTGATTTTGCGTCACGTCATGACGTCGATCTCGGCCGACAATGCCGACCCGGGCAGACCGAGCGCAGAGGCAAACAGAAGGATCAGGGTGTATGTCAAACGGTTCATGGGCCACCTCCGAGTCCTATCGAACAGTGCCTTAAGAACTGTTTCGATAGTGCTGTTTTTGTCATGCTGTTCTGGAAGCGCGCCTCGCACTGACAGTATAGAAGATCCAATTGACCGCGCCGCGCCGCGCCAGAGCCCCTGAATCCGGGTCAAAGCCACACTGGCCAAAGCGACTCGCCTGCAGTCTGGCGATGACGTACCCTTTCCCACCCATGCCGATCATGAGAACGCACGCGTGACCGCGAATCCAAACAGTCGAACCCCTCACCAGAACCACAGCGGTTTGCGCCCCGGACCCATGGATGCGCTGGGTCGCTGGCTCGACCGCAACATTCTGGAGCTGGGGCGTGAGATGCGCCTCTCGTATCTGCCCCCCTTGATGATTTATGTGGCCTACGGAATCCAGGGCCTGACGGCCATCGTCGGCACCTTTTTCGTCAAGGACTATCTCGGGTTGCCCGCCTCCTTCCTGGCGGCACTGGCCTTCTGGGCAGGGATCCCTTGGGTGCTCAAGATGCCCCTGGGCCACTTGGTCGACCTCATCTGGCGCCATAAGGCCGGACTGGTCTATCTCGGTGCGTCCATGCTTACCGGGAGCCTGCTCATCATGCTCGGCCTGTTGGCGGAGCGCGAGGCGATGGCAGCGGTGATGCCGGTGGAAGCCTGGTATGTCCTGGGCGCGCTGCTCGCACCGACGGGCTATGTGATTCAGGACGTGGTGGCGGACGCCATGACGGTCGAGGCGGTCCCTCGGGTCGACGCGGAAGGCCAACCTATCGATCATGCCCGGCTAAAGCTGATGCACACGACGATGCAGACCCTGGGGCGGATCGCCATCATCGGCGGCGGGGTGCTCGTGTCGGTCGCCAACATCTCGCTCTTCGCCGGGGTCGAGACGATGACGGAGGCCGATAAGGTCGCGACCTACATCCTCATCTACCAGATGGCCCTGGCCATCCCGGTGATCTCCATCCTCGGCGTCGCGCTCGCGGGCTTCATCAAACGCCGCGATCTGCGTCGGCTCGTCGCCAAGGGTCTGGATCCGGCCGACGCCCGAGCGCGCCTGGAACGACCTGCCCAGATCACGACACCGAATTGGTGGATCCTCGGGGGCAGCCTGCTCTTCGTCGTCTTCACCCTGGGCATGGGACTGACGGATGTACCCTACAACCAGGAGATCATCTTCGTCGGCTCCATGGCGATCGTGCTTTTTCTGATGTCGCGCCTGATGCGGGCGCTCGACGCCGAGGCGCGACTCTATCTCTTGGGCACGGCCATCATCATCTTCGTCTTCCGCGCCATGCCCGGACCGGGCGCAGGCGAGACCTGGTGGATGATCGACGAGTTGGCCTTC
Organism: Thiocapsa sp.; assembly: GCA_041741175.1. Taxonomy (GTDB): domain Bacteria; phylum Pseudomonadota; class Gammaproteobacteria; order Chromatiales; family Chromatiaceae; genus Thiocapsa. The sequence continues at coordinate 8,986 of JBGSKP010000537.1, forward strand.
GACCAGCAGTTTCTGTCGGTGCTCTCGCTCATCGGAAGTACCCTGGCGTTGGCGGGGCTCTTCATCTTCCGACGCTTCATGGCCGACCACACCATCGCCCATCTGGTGGTCTTCCTGACCCTGCTCTCCACCCTCTTCTACCTGCCGATCGTCGGCATGTATTTCGGGCTGCACCACTGGACGGCCGCCGTCACCGGCGGCATCGTCGATGCCCGCTTCATCACCATCGTGGACACCGCCATGGAATCCCCGCTGGGACAGGTTGCCATGGTGCCCATGCTGGCCTGGATCGCCAACTCCGCCCCCGACAACCTCAAGGCCACCTTCTTCGCCGTCATGGCCTCGTTCAGCAATCTAGCCCTCTCGGCCGGTCAATTGGGAACCAAGTATCTCAACGAGATCTTCCTCGTCACCCGCGAGGTCAAGGATCCGATCAGCGGCGTGGTGAGCGTGCCGGCGGATTACAGTCAGTTGGGCGACTTGATGATCACCGCGCTGGTGATCGGCTTCGTGCTTCCGCTCACCGCCGTGGCTTTGGTTAAGGTGGCTCGGCTGCGCAGTGCCTGAGGGGTCAAGGCGACCCCAGAGCCCCATGGCTCGCCTTGTGCGGATCCGGCGTGGCGACTATGTTTCCAATCGAGACCGCACTGGACATGCCAAGACGCGAGGGTTCCGACATGAGCACGAGCGCAACCGCACCCCGCCGGGCATCCTCGCTTGCCCGCGTCTTCCGGTTCTCGGTTACGGACTACCATCGGATCGGCGAGACCGGCATCCTCGGACCGGACCTGCGCACCGAATTGATTGACGGGGAGATCGTCGAGATACCGCCGATAGGACATCCGGAATCGGCTTGCGACAACCACAACGAGGGGAGCTTGCGACGAGGTTTCTTTGCTTCCGGATTTGCCGGGTTATGGACTCTCCGATTCCGACCGTCGGAGCGATGATCGTCTAGCCGCTGACACCAATCGCTAGAAACTGGACCAGCCGAGAGTCTCGCCAACCCAGGTCTGGACAGATCGCCATGCGGAGCGATCTTCCCAGGTCTCATACGGCTGAGAAACCTGCCATTCCGGGGCGTTGTTCCAGCGCTGCCCGAACCAGGCCAGGGCCGCCTCGCGAATTCGGCTCTCGGTAAGGATCTGTGCCTGGAGTCGACTTTGCCCCGGCTCGTCTTGATACGCCGGCATCTCGAAGGGTATCGGTCGGGCGGAAAAGCGGATGACAGCGGTTTCGGTTTCCAGGAGATCCAGTGCCGCCTTGCCGCGAACAACGACAGCCGTGTTCACGTGGCCGCTGCTCGCGTCGTGTGGATTGGCCGACGTCACGAGCGCCACCCAGTCATCGCCGGCATCGGCCACGAGTGTCTTGCGGTGATTGGCCATGAGGTTGAGCATGGCCAGACAGGTCCGCAGCGTGACCGGCTCCGCGCCCACCGGATTGGGTAACCAGCCCGAGGTGCTGTTGCCAAGCCATTGGCAGCACAGTCGCCAGGCCGCAGACCAGATGGGGTTGGGATCGCGCAGTCGACTCAGATCGGTCCAGACCAGGTGCGCGCCAGCCGCTTCCAGCGCCTCCAGGTGCGGAGCCGGAACGCCCCCATAGAGACTGTTGAACGGATCGGTGATGATGACCACGACGAGCCCCGGCCGGTCATTCATCCTCTGTATCAGGTTCTGCGTCAGCTCCCGTGACAGCGGCCGATGCGTCTCGGACACCGATCCCTGCATGGCGTTGAACAGACACATGTCCAGCACCAGCAGCCGATCTGCCCCCTGGATCAGCTCGAAGACGCGATCGAAGATCACCTGCGCGGTGTGCCGTTCGCCCTTGTCGTCCAGCCAGGTGTGATCGGCAAGAAACTCCAAGCCATACACCGGCCGCATCGGCGCAGCAGCGCTGATGCCCGGCGGCAGCGGTTTCAGTCCATGGTAAAGGCCGTTGCCCAGAACAAAGGCAAGCAGCACCATCACAAAGCGCTTCATCACCGGAGTCATCGAGGGGTACGGGTTGGCGTAGCCTACTGCACTTTGGCGTGCGACCGAGCCCGTCCGAGGGTCAGGCTGCGTCATCCAACATGATCACCGTTGGCCTTGTTGTCTCCCCTGCCATCGGACAAATCTCCCCGGTCGCAGCATCCGGAATATCCAGGTTCAGTCTCCCGGTCGGTTTCGGGATCAATCATCCCATCCCCGAGCGCAATCCGGCACCTAAGCCCTGCCGGCCGGCGGTCGAAAAGCCGACCGGATTGCCCCATGTCGACGGAGGGCGAGCATCTCGATCGAGCGCCGACGCATCGCCCCGACAACAGGCACATCCATTAGAAGAGGATCATCATGAGCCAAGCACTCGAAGCGGTCTTGAACGCCAATGCCGCCTATGCAGCGGATTTCGACAAGGGCGACCTGCCGATGCCGCCGGGGCGACAGGTTGCCATCCTGACCTGTATGGACGCGCGCCTGGATCCGGCGAAATACGCCGGCTCGCCGAAGGCGACGCGCACGTCATCCCCAACGCAGGCGGCCGTGCGAGCGACGATGCGAGCCGCTCGCTGGTCATATCCTACAAGCTGCTCGGCACCCGCGAGTGGTTCGTCATCCATCACACCGCCTGCGGTATGGAGGCCTTCACCGACGAGATTATGCGCGGCCTGCTCGCCAGCAGTCTGAAAACCGCCAGTGTGGACGCCTCCGGCTGGCACGGCAGCGGCGAGGGGCCCGGTTCAACCGAGGGGAATGACGTCGACTGGCTAACCATCAAGGACACCCCGCAAAGTGTCGTCGAGGATGTTCAGCGCATCCGATGGCATCCCCTGGTTCCTGGCGACATCCCCATCTATGGCTACAGCTACGACGTGCGCACCGGCAGCTGATCGAGGTGGCGGAAGCGACGCGGGTCGGTGTGGCATCGGCCTGATTCAAGCCGAGCGAGTGTGCGCGTGACATCGCTCCGGCGATGTCACGCTTTTCAGCGCCATCTGCTGAAATGGGCACAATTAGTCTCAGAGCCCTAGCCGGATGACGCTTCCCGTTTCAATCCTAAAGGGGCTGCTCGTGCCACCAGTTCTCGATCAGCCCAAGCCGACGGGGCTACCTTCATGAGGCCAATGGCCACACCCGACACCGGTTAGGCGATTTATGAGGAAAGTTATACCATTGTATGCGATAGTCGTGACTTGACCTGAAGCAACGCGTCGAGTGTTATGATCGATGATGTCAAGCAAGCCACCCTGGATTCGGGGCATCGCGAGGATCTCAAACTCGCCGCCT